>NHJI01000024.1 GCA_002169685.1 Rickettsiales bacterium TMED211
AAAAAATTATTTTCCAAGATTCAATATTTAAACTAAACGTAACTAATAATAAGATTAGACAGGTAAAACTTAGAATGATTTTAGTATAAATAATTGGAAAGTTGTTTAAATGAAATAGATACATTTGGTTAAGACCATTTCCTATAAATCCATGATTACCAAAAGGTAGAATCTGTACCTCGAAACTCAGCCAAAAAGTTGAAAAGAAAGAAAAAAGAATCATGAAAATAGGGAACGAGGTAACTGAAGCCCAATGGACATAATCTTTTTGGATTAAGATACTTAAAGTCCATACTATAAATATAAATGGAATTATGTAAGCATTTAAACCTAAGGCTCTAAAAAAAAGATCAGCACTATAAGAACCAAATGAACCCAATAAATTACTATTAACTTTAATTGAAGAGTCATTTTGAAAGAACGAATTATCGTTTATATCAAATGAAACAAGTCCAATTAAAATGAATAAACTTGAAGTAAATAATAACAATGCAGTAAAGATTCTTATTGAAGTTGATTGTTTATATTTACTCATTAGTTCAAAACATTATATAATGTTGATATTTTAGTTTTTATATGAAAAAATTATCACATCTATGAAAAAAGAAAACGAACATTATGATATTGTTTTAATAGGTGCAGGTCTTGTGGGCCTAATGATGGCCCTTTTTTTAGCAAAAAATAAGATCAAGGTAACACTTATTGAAAAAAATAAATTAAAAGAAAACAACGTTCAACTTAAAGATGAAAGAACCACTGCAATTTCTCAGGGAACAAAAAGAATTCTAATGAAATTTAACTTATGGGGATTGATAAAAAAACATGTCCAACCAATAGAAAAAATTGAAGTTATAGATAATTCTATGCATAAAAGCCTTACTTTTGATTCAAAGATATTAGATGAAGGTGATCTTGGGTTTATTGTGGAAAATAATTTATTTAAAAATTTCCTAATAAAGGAAGTAAATAAGAGCAATTATATAAATTTGATTGATGAAACTATTGTTAGGGACATAAAAATAGATGATCTAGATTTAGATGAGAAAGCTCAGGTTTGGATTGGTAGCAAAATTATTACCAGTGATCTAATAATTTCTGCTGATGGCAGATTTTCTTTTTCAAGAAACTTTGTAAATATCAAAAGCTATAATCATTTCTATAAGCAGAACGCATATGTATTTATAATGCAGCATGAAAAAGATCATAGAGGTATAGCGCTAGAGAAGTTTTTCCCAGAGGGACCTTTAGCTATACTTCCAATGAAAAAAGAAAATAGATATTTTTTTCAATCATCAGTTGTCTGGACACTTGACGAAAGCTTGGGTGATTTATCAAAACTAACAAAAAAAGAGTTTAAAAGTGAATTTCTAGTTCGATACGATAATCATTTAGGAAAAGTTCTAGCCCTAACCACACCTAAAACCTACCCTTTAAGTTTAACATATGCTTACGAAAATTTTAAAAATAGAATTGTATTTATTGGAGAGTCATCCCAAGGAATACACCCCATCGCTGGACAAGGCTTTAATTTGGGAGTGCGAGATTGCGACGTTCTACTAGATTCATTAATTTTAGGTATTAAGTCTGGGATGGATTTAGGAAGTCCAGAAATTCTTTCAGAGTATTCATCCAAAAGAATGATAGATAAGAGACTATTTATAACTTCCACTCATTTATTAAATAATCTTTTTTCCAACCGTAACACAACATTGAGTTTTTTTAGAAGCAATGGGTTGAGATTAGTTGATAATTTACCACTCCTAAAGAAGGGTTTCATGAATTTGGCAATGGGCCTTAAGAATTTGAATTTAAACGGCTAATTTCCAATATATATTCCCAAGAGAATATTCCTGTATTGTGACCATCATCAAAAAAGAATCTCAGAGCATAATTCCCTACCATTTCAACTTTATTTATATTTACAGAATTATGTTTATCAATATCTGGGTTTTTGATGTTTCTTTTATTTTCAGCTGACGGACTTAAAGCTCTAAGAACTGAACATTCAAGTATTAAGCAATTGCCGCCTTCATAGTAAAATAAAACTTTTCTTTCTTTCTTTAGAACTTTAATAGAATTTGGCTTCATCCAAATATAACTTATGAGAGTGATTGAGTCTTAAAAGAATCATTATCATTTATACTCATATCAATTAATGAATTTAATACCTCAATCCTATGGTCTAGACTTTTTGCTTCTAAAAGAGCTTGTCTTTCAATACTTGTAAATGGGCAACCCATTGAAATTGAGTTAATCAGATCTTCATCGTTTGACGCCTCAATTGCTTGCCAGTCAGCATTTATTGACATCTTTTTAAAGTATTGTTTCAGTTTATCTTCAAAAACATTTCTCTTTGAAAGTTTGGAGACCACATTTTTATTTATGTCAGATTCAAAAGGCTCCCATGATATATTGAAAATCCTAAAACCATTATATGGGTCTGTCTCTTTGAGAACTTGGTATCTGGATAATCCTTTTAGAACAATTTCGTATCTATTATCATTTGTTTGTGTGAATGCTACAATCAAACCAGCACAACCAATTGAATAAACATCTGGATTCTTTTCGTGTAAATCCTTTTCTAACGGTTGAATCATTCCTATAATCCGATTTTTTTTTAATGCATAATCAAACATATGAAGATACCTACTCTCAAATAAATTAAGTGGCAGGGTACACTTAGGTAAAAGAAGAGCATTGCTTAGTGGAAAAACAGGTATAGTATTTGGTAGTCCTTCTAAATTTTTTTCGAAACTGTAGGTTTTCAAAGTTTTCTCCGTTGATATTATACTTTATATGCTATATTTTTTCACTAATTAAAGGTTTTTTAGGAAAATATTAACTTAAAGACTAATTATTGTAAATTTGGAATTTTAAGTTATAGTTAATTTTAATGTATGCGGGAATAGCTCAGTGGTAGAGCATCACGTTGCCAACGTGAGGGTCGCGAGTTCGAATCTCGTTTCCCGCTCCATGAATTTAACTATGTTGACTGTCTTTTAAAATGAATTAGGTTAAGTTTAATGGTTAAGAAGAAAATTAAAATCTCCAATATGACTTATGGAGTAATTTTTGCTTCTATTATGTCTTTGATTACTTCTTCAACAGTTTCATTTGTAGTTATTATTATGACTAAAGGAATGAGTATAGAATTTTTTGTTTTTTGGGTTCCTGCATTATTGAGATCATGGCCAATAGTTTTTATCTTAATTTTGATTTTTGTGCCGTTGATTAATAAGTTCTTAAATTTATTCTTCTCAAAAAATAATTAAATTATTTACTAATTAGGTTTCCTTACCCAAAATGGGTGCCTTGACAAAAAGAATGCTAGCTTAATTTTTCTATATTTAGTCATAAAAGATCAACCGATAACAATATGTTGAGAAAATAAAATTATTAAGAATTTTAGTAAAAAAAAGCCCTATGAACCTTTGATTTCTGTGATATTATCCACAGGCATTTATGACTTTTGCACAGGCTAATTTTGCCAAACTTGTTAATGGGTTTTTTAAGAAATGTTATGTACAAATAATAAAAATAATATTTTCAAATTTAGATTGTTTTGGATGAAATTTATAGCATTAATTATTTTAGCATGCGTCTATAATTTATTTACGTTTAGTCATTTGTTTGCAGCCAACCCAAGAGTGCCAAGTCAAGCATTACCCGAAATGTTCAGAACGCAACCGGGTCCAAGTTATTATGATATCAAAAAGAATGATGAAATTTTTCCTGAGATTGCTCCTAAAAAGAATCTCAATCAGCCAATCGATTCAGGAATTAAGATTGTTCCTGAAACGCTTATCATACTGACGCCTAAAGAGTTGCAAGATGTCATAGATATAGAAAGCTATAAAAATAATATTATTGGAAACGAGCAAAGTGTTCAGCAACTTTATGAACTTGCTTTAAAAATAGAGCAAGAATATAACCAAAAAGGTTACCCACTCGTTAGAGCTTTTTTACCGACACAGGAATTAGAACCAGAAGANGCAACAGTTTTNATTAANGTAGTTGGGGGCTTTATAGAGAAATTAGATTTATCACAAGTGCCAGCTTCCCAGCTATTAAGGACTTATGCATATTTAAAACCATTGATAGAAAAAAAAGGATTACGTTTAGAGGAAATTGAAAGAAAATTATTGCTAGCTGAAGGTACGGCTGGTTTAAATCTTACGAGCACACTATTTCCTGGGGACAAAGAAGGTGGAACTGTTCTTGCTATTCAGGCAACTCATAAATTAATCTCTGGTGGTATGACGTTTGATAATACTCAAAGNGAAGAACTAGGAAGGCAACAAGGACAGCTAAGTGCAGTATTTAACTCACCATTTGGTTTAGGCGAATCAATTTCATTATTTGGATTAGCCAGACCAACCATTAAAGGGATGAAGGGAACTGGATTGGATACCCCGATTAGAGCTGGTGGTGTGTCCGTATCAGTGCCGATAGGGCATAATGGATTAACGGCAGGAGTTTCATATATGGAAAGTATGACNAGACCNGGCGGTGCTGCAAGTTCATTGGCTTTAGAAGCAAATATGAAATCCGCAACGGGAACTATCTCATACCCAATACATTATAGCAGGAATACTGCTGCATTTCTGAGAGCTTCACTAGGTTGGACAGATGAAGTACAGCATACAAATACCTCAGGTGAGGATGAAGACCTCAGTCATGATAGGGTTACAACGCTAAGGTTTGGAGCTAGTGTTAATCAATGTAAGTCTGGNTGTCTTGGGTTAGACTTTCAGTTCTCGCGTGGTATTGATGTAGGATCGAGATCTCATAATGAAGCAGGAAATGGAACGCCTCTTTCAAGATCTGAAGGAAAGACAAATTTTTCTCATTTTAACTTTAATACAAATTATAAGTTCTCACCTGTAGACAATTATGAAGTTGATTTAAATGCAGGAGGNCAATATTCGCTTGATGATTTATTAAATTCTGAACAAACATCTATAACGGGTTCGAATAAACTCAGTGGATTTACATCTGGTTCAATTTCTGGAGATGAAGCGTGGTATATTAGAGGTCAATTAAATCGAAACTATAATGTAAGCAATCAAATCAAACTCACGCCTTANGTNTACGGTGCAGCAGGTGTTGCATATACTCTATCTCCAACTACGGTGGAGGAAAGAGCTACAGCAGCTAAATCAATAGGTCTAGGTATGAAATTTCAAGGACTTGATAAATTATTCTTCCAAAAATCAATCTCTGGGAAAGTTGAATATTCTAAAAATTGGGCAACAGGTAAATTAGAAGATTTATCTGATGTAAGGCTTAGAAAACAACATTTACTAGTTTCACTAGCAATGAACTTTTGAATCTTTTTTGATTCTATGACTTAGAGAGGGGATTACTTATATTTAGTAATATAAAACATTTTATCAGACCAATAAGAGGCTCTGTCGTTGTTAGCTTATTGTCTGTTCTAGTACATAATATAACTTTATCTGGAGAAATGCCTAAAAACGCGAAAGTCCAGTCAGGAAAAGTGATAATTCAAGGACAAGGCACAGATCACTTAAAGATTGAGCAATCTACACATAAATCTATCCTAAATTGGGATAGTTTTTCAGTACATAAAGGCGGAAGAGTAGATTTCAACATGCCATCCTCTAAATCTTCTTCGCTAAATAGAGTAACTGGCTCTACTCCATCTACAATTGCAGGTCAAATACATTCAAATGGAAAAGTATTACTTATTAATCCTAATGGGGTAGCGATTACCAAAAATGGAGTTGTAAATACTGGTTCTTTTGCAGCTTCAACGTTAGATATTAAAAATAATGATTTTCTTGAAGATATATATTCATTCAATGGTAAGGAAAATCCAAAAGGTGTTGAGAATTCAGGTAAGATTGTAGTTGGTGGTGGAGGAAATGCCTCACTTCTTGGGGGGTATGTTAGCAACGAAGGAACTATCCTGGCACGACTTGGAAAAGTATCATTGGGTTCAGGAAAGCAAATTACCCTTGATTTTGTGGGTGATGGACTAATGAAAATAACAGTTCCAACAAAACAGTTAGGACTAATACGTGACACAAAAGGTAGGACTTTAAGTTCTTTAATTAAGAATACTGGGAACATTAAGGCAAACGGCGGATTAATTGAATTATCAGCCCATACGGCCCATGCTTTATCAAGAGGATCGGTTAATGTTGGCTCAACTGGTTATCTGGTAGCCAGAACTGTAGGTGAAAAATCAGGAAGAATTGTAATTGGTAGTCCTAAAGATCATAATATTAAAGTTTCAGGTACTATTGATGTATCTGCTCCAACCAACTCTCTAAGTCCATCAGGCACATTAATTATTCAAGGAAGGAATATAAATCATACTGGAAATATTCATGCAAATGGTAGTTCAGGTGGTAAAGTAAAAATTCTCTCAAGAGAAAGTGTGAATATTGACGGTAATGTTTTTGCAAAAGGAAGTAAAAAAAATGGTGGGAGCGTTGTATTTTTATCAGAAGATCAAGTTAAAATCTCAGAAAAAACAATTGTAAATGTTTCAGGGCAAAATAAGGGCGGTACAATAAGATCAATAGCAAAGAGGTCAAATAGTACCTCTGGAACATTAAATGCGAACTCGCAAAGCGGATATGGAGGAAAAGTTGATGTGACTGGGAATACGGTCAAGCTCTCAGATGCAAATATAACGGCANCAGGAAATTTAACAGGAGGGAAAGTAAGAGTAGGAGGAGATTATCTGGGTGGAGATTTAACCGGAACGGATAAAAAAACGATAGAAGGATTTGTTAGTCGTTATGGCGATCAGCCAGAATTACAAAATGCAAAACATACAATTGTCACAACAAATGCGAATATTGATGTATCGAGTCAAAATGCTAGAGGGGGTACAGTAGTTATTTGGTCTGATGAAAAGACAGAGTTTGAGGGAACAATTAATGCAATGGGAGCTGAAAAATTACCTATTTTAGCGAGCATGAATGCCAATGATAATCTGTTGACTTCGTCAAGTGACCCACCAGAATTTGTATTAAAGAGAATTCCGGCAAAAATAGAATCGTTGAAGGACCCACCACCACCAAAGATTTTAGTAAATCAAAGCCAAATTAAATCATCGGTAGACCCTCCCCCACCGATAGTTTATGAACAAGGTGGTGGCTTTGTTGAAATTTCATCGAAAGATTACCTNAAAAGAGCAAATATTTTAGGTGTTTCTCTTAATGGCGGAGCTCTACTTATAGATCCGAGGCATATTACGATTAATTCTTCAGGGACAAGAACTGTAAGTGAAGTTTCTAGTTTTAGCACTGGGAGCACATCTACCTATTACATAAATGCTTCTACAATTGCTTCAGCAATAACGTCTGGCACCAATGTTACGCTACAGGCTAACCGTGACATTACGGTTTCTTCAGCCATTACGGCAACGGGATCTTCTGGNGGTAATTTAACTATGCAAGCCGGACGACACATAAGAATCAACAGTAATATTACAACCGCCAANGGCAACTTGACGCTCGTAGCCAATGAAACGTCAGNAAATGGTGTTAGTAGTTCTGGGTCTGGAAGNAGAGANATAGATGGNACGGGTGCCATAGATGTTGGAACGGGTACGCTATCGATTACAATGTCAAATGGTACATCAAGTTATGATGAGATTGATTTAACCGGGGCAATGACGGCTAATACTATATCTGTGAATGCTACAGGTGGAAACATCCGATTTGGAAATCAAACGGCAGCAAATACAATTAGCATTGCAAGTACCGCAACGGGAAGTCAAACGTTTAGTGCTGGNACTCTTACGGCCAATGGCTCAGGGATTCCCCTGACTGTATCTGTTCCAAGATTAACAAGTATAACTGGACTAAATACACCCAGCGGTAACTGGAGATTAAGAAAAACAAGAGCAGAGAACGCTGCGCTCACNGGTGTGCCCGCAGCAAATTTTGTTGAGTATGCCTATACAGGCGGTGGGGTAAGTGGTTCAGGAAATGGAGTTCTTAGTGCTTATGATCCAGGAGATATTACTAGAACTTACAGTAATATTTCTGGAATAAGTCATCAGGTAAGTAAAGCTTATGATGGAACTAATTTAACCGCGAGTGGAGCTGCAACTTTTGGATCAGCAACAATTACAGGCGCAAGCAGTGCTGCAACACCAACAGGTGTGACNACAAACCTAAGCTCACCAACATTTACTTATCCACAGCAAAACAGAGGTACGAGTCTGACTGTGACGGCAAATGCCGCGTATACAATAAACCCNACGCACTCAAGACATGGCACTGTTTACGGATTAGACGTGAGTGGAAGTGCGAAAACTCTAAATGGTAGAATTACTAGAAAAAATGTGACGATACGAGGTGAACGTTATTACAATGGTACGAATGTAGTAGACGGAAGCGATCTAGACGTTTCGGGAACGATTGGCTCTGAAACTTTAACCGTAACGGGTTCGGGAACTGTGTTCACTATGGTGGCAGACCCTAGCGGTGGCGATAGAACTTTAACAAGTAATGGAACTTTGACATTAGCAGATGGAACAAATGGGGGGTTGGCAGATAATTACAGCAGATCAGGAAATATAGAACATTTAATTACCAAAAAACCAGTAACTCTAAGTGGATCGCGTCAATATGATGCAACAACAACCATTAACGCATCAGATATAACAACTTTTTCAGGAACCGTCGGTACGGAAACACTNAGTGTTAGCGGNACTGGAAGCGTTTCTTCTGCTAATGTGGCTAATAATTATACAGTTTCTGGATTTACATTGGCGGACGGAATCGGGGCATCTAGTAACTATATAGTAAATGGTAATATTACCGCAAACATTACACCAAGAGTTTTAGGAATGACAGGGGCTCGAGCAGCAAATGGTTCAACCTCAGTTGCTGCGTCTGTTATGAGTTTGACTAATCTTGTAGGAAGCGAGGCATTAACCTTAAGTGGGACAGGTACGGCTGCCCAGTCTACTGCCGGAAATGACGTTTCAGTTAATGTCTCAGGTTTTTCAATTGCTAATGGAAGTGGAGGTGGACTGGCTTCAAATTATACTTTTAGTGGAGGCACACATATTTTAGATATCACAGCCACCCAAGCTTATATCACGGGTACTCGTGCTTATGACGGTTCATTAACTGTCTCAGGAGCCTTATTAAGTTTTGTAGACCCAAATAATCTATCTGCAAGTGTAACTGTCTCTGGTTCAGGAACCGCTTCATCCGCAAATGCATCAAATGGAGTGACTATTACTCAAGCTAATTTAGGAACACTAGCTTTAGGAGGTTCTGATGCTGGATCATATAATATCAACAGTATAGCAGTTTCTGAAAATATAACGGTTGATATTTCACCCAAAGTAATAAGTTTGGGTGGCACAAGACTTTATACAGGAACAGCAGCAGTAGCAGCGTCAGACGTCAGCACATCAGGAACCATAGGGTCCGAAACATTGACGATATCAGGATCAGGAACACTTAATAATGCAGCAGCAGGATCAAGAACGATTTCAACACTTGGGACATTGGCATTAGGTAATGGCTCTAATGGTGGGATAGGATCCAACTATACTCTTACTGGAGGTACGCACACACTAACTGTCAACCCAATACCATTAAATATCACGGGATCGAAAGTTTATGATGGAGATACAGATGTTAGTTCAGACTACACATTAAATGAAGCTCGAATAAATAATATTATAAGCGGGGAAAATGTCTTGTTTGCAGGTTTTGGTGAATCTGCTTCTGCAAATGTTGGAACGCAAAACGTTACACAAGATGGATGGACACTCTCAGATCAAACACATTCTGCATCAAACTATACATTTTCCGGAGCTTCTATGCAGATTGTTATTGGTCGAAGAGAAGTTAAGTTTGCAGGGACCAAGGTTTATGATGGAAATACGAATGCGGCTGGGTCAACTATGAGCTCACTTACGGCCCAAGGAACCTATACAGCTGTAGGCAGATCAGCAAATACTTCGACTTATAGTTCTGGAAATTTGGTAGGGAGTCAAACCCTAACGGTATCAGGAACGGGAGTGAGTAATAGCAAGGATGTCAGTGCAGCTACATCGCTTAGTAGTAATGGTAATTTAGCCCTGGTTGACGGTACAGATGGAAATGGGGGGTTGGCAGCTAATTATACCCTAACACTTTCATCAGGTAATCATGACTATACCGTTACACCAAAGGTTCTTAACCTCAGTGGAAGTAAGGTTTATGACGGAACCAATGCTGTCTTGGCAGCAGAATTAACAACTCATGCCGGACTTATTGGTTCTGAGACAATAGCTTTAAGTGGAAGTACGACAACAACTGGTTCCGGAGGAGCCCAAAAAAATGTTGCTGAAGATGTTGGCATCGCGGCTAATGCTTCCGGAATAACGGTTGCTGATGGTTCAAATGGGGGATTAGCGACCAATTATACGTTAACGGGTGGAACGCATGAAACAGACATAACAAAAAAAGATTTTTCAATAGCCTTAGCACGTCAATATGATGCTACAAATCAAGCAAAGCCTAATAGTGGAGACTCTGCAATAACAGAGACTTTTTCAGGTTTGGTCAGTGTCAGCGGTACAGCCGAAACACTGACTCTTGGTGGTACTAATGGAACTGTATCAAATGCGAATGCAACTGGGAGTGCACAGGCAGTTACAATCGGGGGATTAACGGTTGGTAACGGGTCTGGTGCATCAGTTTCTAGCGGTGGGTTGATTGCTAATTATAATTTAACTGGAACCACACTGACTATAAGTCCACGCGTTCTGACAAGTTCAGGTTCACGAGTTTATGACGGGACGACAACCGCAAGTAATTCGGAGATAACTTTGGGTAATTTAGCGAATAGTCAAACATTAGCATTAAGTGGCGCAGGTACTACAAGTTCAAAAAATGTAGGAAGTTACAGTCTTTCAAACCTTAGTGGGGCTTCAATTGGTGATGGAACGGGCAGTGCATCAAACTATACACTAACTGGTGGAAGCCATAGCTTTACCATAAATCGAAGGCCAGTAAATATAGCAGCAACACGTGAATACGATGGAACTTCAAGTATGGCTGCAGGAACAGTCACAGGAATAACCAATACGGTTAACTCTGGCTCAGGAACAGAGACATTAACAATGTCAAGCGGGAGCGGAACTATCAGCCCAGTTCCTAATGTTGCTACGTATAGTGGGAGTGATACAAGTGCGGGAACATTTGCGCTTGGAAATGGTTCAAATGGAGGTNTGGCTTCTAANTATACGACAANAGGGGGTACACAAACATACATAATTACTCANAAAGTCTTAGGCTCTACAGGGTCAAAGACATATGATGCAAATACAGATGCGATTGCGGCTAATTTTACCTTATCAGGTATAGTAAGTGGGCAAACATTAAATAAATCAGGAACATATACCTTAAGTTCGCCTAATGCAGCAACATACACAATTACTAATTTAGAGTCTGCAATTAGTTTATCAGATGGATCTGGGTTAGCCTCTAACTATACGTTAACGGGAGGAACGCATAACTTTACCGTGAATCAACGAGTAGTGAGTGTTAATGGAACGCGTTTATATAATGCATTATCTACGGCTGTTGCATCTGACTTATCAACTCATGCGAACTTAGTGGGTTCACAAACCCTTACATTATCGGGCACGGGAACGATTGCGAGTAAGAATGTGGGTTCAAGTAAAACGGTATCACTTGGAACACTTGCTTTAGCGGATGGATCGAACGGTGGTTTAGCGGCTAACTATACGTTAACGGGAGGAACGCATCAGTTAACCGTGAATCAACGTCCGTT
>NHJI01000025.1 GCA_002169685.1 Rickettsiales bacterium TMED211
TTGTAATAATATAAAAAGAGTTAACTTTCTCATTTCTAAATATATATTTAGAAGTATGACTATTAGCAATAACTTTCTAGAAAAAAAATTATATATAATTACTATATCAGAAAAAGAAATTTTTGATTTAACTCTTGTTGCTCTCGAAGTTTTACAAAAAACTGAATGCGTATTAATTAGCAAAAAATTTGATAAAAAGTTAATAAAAAATCTAGAAAAAATAAATACTAAATTAATTTTTGAAGAAGACTTAATTCAAAACAGAGAGATATCTCAAAGTATTCTCAAAATTTTCGAAAAACACAAATCAATTAGTCATTTGAAAAAAAGTACTGAAGCTTTTTGCAATCACTCAATGTTTGAATATTCAGAGTTAAAAGAAAAAGTTAATATAATAATAGTTCCGACTGTATTAGAAGTAATATCTTCATTAAATAAACTAAAGCTTCCACTTACAGATAGAAGGAAAAACTCGAGTGTTAATTTCATTGAAAATGATACAATTAAAAAGTTAAGTCTAGTTTTAAAAGATGCCTATTATGAAAAGGTAATTATTAAGTTAAAAAATCAGACTCAAGTAGAAAAAATTTATAAAAAATTAAGTACAAAAAATAAAAACTATAATGTAATTTATATCTGTTCAAATAAAAGGCTTAACCAAAACAATAAAAACTTTAAAGAAAAAACAAACTCATTATTTAAGAATAAAGAAACAATTTATTTAATTCTAGAAAAAATTGAAAAAATTCAGACCAAATATAACTAAGAATATAATATTTATTATAATAATCATTTCTTTCTTGTTTTTAATAAACTACTACCAAGAAAAAATAATAAATAAATCCGACTCTGAGAGCATAAGAATAGGTGGTACCTTCAACTTAATTGATCAAAATGAAATACCCTTTAACTCTCAAATGATAAAGAAGTATAAAATAATTTATTTTGGGTACACATTNTGTCCTGATGTTTGTCCATTTGATGTTCTTAAATTATCTAATTTCTTTTCAAATGACAAACAACTAATAAANNATATACAACCCATATTTATTACTGTTGACCCANAAAGNGATAATTCAGAAATTGTAAGGAATTTCCTTAGATAATTTTAGCTCAGAAATAATAGGATTAACTGGCACTCAAACTATGATTAAAGACACATTAAATAAATTCAGGGTATACAAAAAAATATCATCAGATAATAAAGAATCCCTGGATTATCTTATTGATCACACTGCCCTTTTTTATATTTTAGATAAAAAAGACAATTATGTTACCCATTTAAGTAGTAAAAATTTTGAAGAAGAATTTAATCAATTTATAAAGACAAAATTATATTAATTATCTAAGTAAATTATTGATTAATCTATCAAATAAACCCTCGTTTTTTTGAATAAGTTTCTTTTTTAGAGTTTTTTTATCTTTTTTAAAATTACTAGAACTTATATCACTTATATCTTTTTTTAATGAAGTAATTGGTCTTCCTTTATGTGCCTTTTTCATGAAATCACTCCAAAGGATAGCTGGTGCATTACCTCCGGTTACTTTTTTCATTGGTGAATCATTATCATTTCCAAACCATACACCAGTAACCATATCAGAGGAAAATCCCACAAACCATGCATCTCTTAATGATTGACTTGTTCCAGTTTTTCCTGCCACAGGTCTATTTATCATTGCATTTTTTCCAGTTCCATTCAAAATAGTTTCCTCGAGCATTTGAGTCATACTGTGCGAGGTTTTTTCATCTANTATCCTTCCTGGTCCAAAACCTTTCCTNAANTAAAGAAGTTCTCCCTCTANATTTTCAATCAGTCTCACACCATGAGTCCATACACCATTCCCTCCATTAGCAACTACATTATAAGCTCCCGTTAATTCTAATAAATTNACCTCAGAAGTTCCTAGTGCGATAGAGGGTGAATTAATTAGNTTGCTTGAAATACCCATTGATTTTGCTTTATTAATAACTTTGTCTCTTCCAANTTCTTCAGATACTTTAACTGCAACAGTATTTATAGATTTTGCAAAAGCATCGGATATAGAAATATCTCCTAAAAACTCTTTTTTGTAATTTTCTGGAGACCAATCTTCAATTGATACTTGTGAATCTTCAATCAAGTCACTAGGCTGGAAACCATTTTCTAANGCAACAAGATACACAAAAAGTTTAAATGCGGATCCTGGTTGCCTTTGAGCTTGTGTTACTCTATTAAATTGAGAGTCACCATAATCTCTTCCNCCAACCATTGCTANAACACCNCCNTTAAGATCTAAGACTACTATAGCTGATTGATTTGCTGACTTATAATTTTGTGAAATTTTAGTTAAAGATTCCTCTGCTTTTCTCTGAAGTTCCATATCTAATGTAGTCCTTACTATTAAGTCTTCTTTTATACCTCCTAAATATGACTTTACTCTAGGAAGCAACCAATCAACAAAATATCTGGCACTTTTTGGTGGGTCGCTTATATCTTTATATAAACTCTTGTTCTTCTTAAATTGTTCTATTTCAGAGATTTTAACTAAATTATTGTTTACCATATTTCTTAAAACTTTTTTTGTTCTTTCATTAGATAAATTCCTATTTGAAATAGGNTTATACTTTGAAGGGGCCTTTAATAAGCTTGCAATCAAGGCACATTCATATAAATCTAAATCCTCTACTTTTTTATTAAAATACTTTTCTGATGCAGCTTGCACACCATAAGTACCTGATCCAAGATATACTCTATTAAGATAAATACTTAATATTTGTTTTTTTGAAAATCTAAACTCTAACCATAAGCTTAAAATCGCTTCATGTAATTTTCTAGTGATAGACCTTTCTGGTGATAAAAATAAATTCTTAGCAAGCTGTTGAGTTATTGTGCTACCACCTTGTACTATTCGACCAGCCTTAAGATTAACAATTGTTGCTCTGCCTATGCCAATGATATCAATACCAATATGGTCAAAAAAACGCCTGTCTTCAGTTACTATAACGGCNTTAATTAGGTTTTTAGGTAATTGTTCATATTTTATAGACTGTCCATAGATATCACCAAAAGAAGCTAGTATCCTCCCTTCTCTATCTAAAAACGTCACACTTGGTTGTCGCGTTATTTGGATCGATTCAGTTTCAGGTAGATTTAAAAATGCCCATACTACTGTTCCTCCTATAATTAGAGTAAACCAAATACTAAATATAAAAATCCAACGAAAAAAAAAAGAAAAATANGTAATTTTTTTTTTAGTCACGGTTTTTGATCAAATTAGATATCTAAATTCGAAACTTTTTGTGCATTACTCTGAATAAATTCTTTTCTCTTTTCTACATCGTCACCCATAAGGTCTGAAAAAGTATCATTTGCATCTTGAGCAGTCTCAATATTAACTTGAAGTAATGANCGAAACTCTGGATCCAAAGTTGTTTCCCATAATTGATCTGGGTTCATTTCTCCTAAACCTTTATATCTTTGAAAAGTTAAACCTTTTTTTCCTATGTCTATCATCTTATTAACTAATTCCGTAGGTCCATCAATTTCAATTTCTTCATCATTTGATCTTAGTTTTGCTACTGATAAAAAAGTTTCTTGAAGAAACTTCGCCAGATTATCTACTCCTTTAAATTTATCTGAAACTATATCATCATATAAAATTTTAAATTCTTCTTTNACATCACGAACAGTTTTCGAAAAAACAAGATTTTTTAAATCATCTTGATTAGATTCCCAACCTTTTTCATATTCGTTTTCTAAATGGTTAAGCCTTTTTGTTAGATATTCAAGACATTCGTTTGTCTNTTGATCTGAACTAAAAGTATCTAAATTCAAAATTCCAGAGATTGNAGCCTGTTCAAGAACTTTATAAATTCCTTTATTCTTATCACATANTGATTCTAAAAATTTTGATATAGAAAGCGACTTCTTGTATATACTTAATAGATCATTTCCAGAAATTTGAGTGTTATCATTCAAAATTAGAACACATTCTTGTATCACATCTTGTATTAAAAAATCTTCNAACTCNTGATCNTCTTTTAANTATAGATTTGTTTTACCTTTTTTTATTCTNTATAANGGTGGTTGAGCNATATANAGATAACCTTTATCAACTANNACTTTCATTTCTCTGTAAAAAAATGTGAGTAACAATGTTCTTATNTGCGAACCNTCAACATCTGCATCNGTCATTATAATNATTTTATGNTATCTCAAGTTTTCTTGATTGAAATCNGTATGATAACCTGCACCCAAAGCTTGGATAAGTGTGCCTATTTCTGCGGAACTNGCAATTTTATCCGGCCTAGATTTTTCTGTATTAAGAATTTTTCCTTTTAGAGGAAGAACTGCTTGATTTTTTCTATCCCTTCCTTGTTTTGCGGAACCACCCGCCGAATCTCCTTCAACTATAAAAAGCTCGCATTTACTTGCATCCTTCTCCTGACAATCAGCTAACTTTCCGGGTAGAGAGCTAATTTCTAATGCTGAATTCTTTCTTGAAACTTCTCTTGCTTTTCTTGCAGCTTCTCTTGCTGATGCAGCTTCAAAAATTTTTGCTATCACCTTTTTACTATCTTTAGGGTTTTCTTCAAACCATTGAGATAATTTTTCTGAAACGATAGATTCAACAACTGGTCTCACTTCTGATGAAACTAATTTATCTTTTGTTTGCGAAGAAAATTTAGGATCTGGGACCTTNACAGATAAAACACATGTTAGACCTTCTCTAGCATCTTCTCCTACTAAATTTAATTTTTCTTTTTTTTGCATTCCACTTTGAGAAACAACGGAGTTTATTGTTCTTGTTAGAGCCGCTCTAAAACCTGCAAGATGAGTCCCTCCATCTCTCTGAGGTATATTATTAGTAAAAACTAAACAGTTTTCATGGAAACCGTTATTCCACTGTAGTGCCAGCTCAACTTTGATTTCGTCATTACTACCTTTTGTAAATATAGGTTCACTTATCACAGATTGTTTAGCTCTATCTAAAAAACTTATATAAGCTTTTAGACCTCCTCTTGAAGATAAATGAACAGTTTTTTCATCTTCACCTCTATGGTCTGTTAATTGAATTTTTATTCCAGAATTTAAATAAGCTAATTCACGAAGTCTTGTTTCTAGTTTAGAAAAGATGAAATNAATATTAGTGAATATTTTTTCAGATACATAAAAAGTTATTTCTGTTCCTGTACCACTTCCAGAAAATTTCTCTTCTGTTAATGGTGAAATTGAAACACCATTAGAAAACTTCATAAAGTATTGTTTTCCATTCCTTCTTATTNTCAATTTCAACCACTCTGAGAGAGCATTAACTACTGATACTCCNACCCCATGAAGTCCACCAGAAACTTTATATGAATTTTGATCAAATTTTCCACCTGCATGAAGTTGAGTCATNATAACTTCAGCAGCAGATATCCCTTCCTCAGGGTGAATATCTACTGGAATTCCCCTTCCATTATCTTTAACTGTAACTGATTTATCTTTATTTAGTAAAATCTCAATATTATCGCAATAACCTCCCATTGCTTCATCTATTGAATTATCAACCACTTCGTATATCATATGGTGTAATCCAGATCCATCATCAGTATCTCCGATATACATTCCTGGTCTTTTTCTTACTGCATCTAGTCCTCTTAAAACCTTAATAGATTCAGCACCATAATCTTCACTATTTATGTCTTTATTTTCTGAACTCAAAACTTATTCCTTTGCTTTATAAATTTTAATTAATTATATCAATTTTTAAATTATTTACATCTTTATATCTTTAATATCTAAAAACATAACATCCTTATAAGATTTTGATGATTCATCTATACAATTATTATCAACATTAGTTATCCAAGTCTGNATTTTAAGGCTGACTAGCTCCTCAAGAATAATATTTATATANGTTTTATCTAGAAATGCAAAGATATCGTCTAAAAGGAATATGAGTTTTAAACAGGGCTTCTCTTTAAGAATTTGTATAAATTGAAATACTATAGTTATCAGCATAACTTTTTGTTCGCCAGTTGAGCATTGNGTAGAGTATTGTTCTTTAGTTTCATTATATACAATAACATCCGTTTTATTTGCGCTATAGTTTGTTCTTCCTATTAAAGTATCAACTGTTCTATTTTCCTTTAATTTAACNAGAAATTTTTCTTCAACAAAAAGTGCAGGNTTTTTTTCTAACTCTTTATCCATTTCACCTGTCAAACTTATCTTTAAAATTGGTAATTTTGATAATGAGTCCAGAGAATAGTTATTGATTTTTTTTATAAATCTTCTTCTAGTGTCNCATAAAACAACCCCTATCGATGCCATTTTCTTTTCAATAGATGTCAACCAAATATCATTTGATTCTGAGTATTTAAAATTTTTTAAGATTTTCAATCTTTCTGCTTGTAGTTTTTTATAAATATTAATATTATCTCGATGAACTTGTTCATCAGAAATTATCATCAAATCTAGAAAGCTTCTTCTTTCAGAAGCATTAATATTAAATAAATTATTCATAGAAGGAAGAAGCCAAAAAATATTATATTTTTTGTAGAAAGCATAATTATTAATTTTTTCACCATCAACCTTTATTAACTTTTTCTGAATATCATTTTTTTCAGACATACCAATACCAATCGTTAATTTTTCTTTTTCACAGATTAGTTTAAAATTGATGCTAAAATTCAGATAATTCTTTTCTAAGTNGTTTGAAAATAAATTTGACAATTTTGAACTTCTAAAGCCTGTAGGACAGGANAGCATNGAAATAGCTTCAAGAATATTTGTTTTCCCTGACCCATTTTCTCCATATAAAAGGATGATTTCTTTTTGTATATTTAGTTTTAACTTATTGTGATTTCTATAATTCGTAAGAGAAAGTTCTTTGATTCTTATTCTTGAAGTCATTAATTTTTAACTAAGACCTCATTTGCATAATAAGATAAATGGAGTTTAGTTTTTTCTGTGACTTTAATATTGTTGGCGCTGTATTTTCTGAAAAAGTCAGAGATATGTTTCCTGTTTTAAATATATTTAAAACATCTAAAATATATTTAGCATTAAAATTTATATTTATATTTGGACCAGAATANTTTACCNTGATTTGTTCTGTNCCAGCAGATTTTTCTTGACCAAATGAACTAACNACACACAAATCATTNGATATATCTANTTTTACNGTTCTAAATTTTTCACTAGAAACNGTGGAAACTCTNTCTATNGTTTCAAAAAAAGAAGAGCAATCAACGTTCATAACTAAATTATTTTCCTTAGGTATTACACTCTCATAATCTGGGAAATTTGCATTCAATAATTTTGATGTGATTTTTATATTATCCACTTTTAGTTTGATCTTTGTCTTAGAAAAAGATAACTCAACAATACTCTCTGCCCCTTCCAAAATTTTTGAAATTTCATGAACTGTTTTCTTAGGTATTATAATTCCATCGAAATTCTTGATATTTCCACTATTCTTTATCAAGCATCTTGACAATCTATGTCCATCTGTTGCTACTGCAATTATATTTTCTTCCGTCTGGTGCATATAAATACCATTCAAAAATTGTCTGGATTCATCAATGCCCATAGAAAACTTAGTATCATCGATCAAATAACTTAACTCGTTTGCTTCGATATTGATAACATTCTCCAAGACTTCACTCTCCATTTCGGGAAAGTCTAATGTTGACAAGTATGGTAGAGAAAATTTAGATTCTCCAAAAAAAATAAATATTTGTCCTANTTCTTCTTCATTCTTNATTTCGATTTTTGAAGTTTCAGGAGCCTTTCTTATAATATCAAACAGTAGTTGTGATGGAACTGTCAACTCTCCTTCACCCTTTATCTCAGCATTAATGACTTCTGAAATCTCCAGTGCAAGGTCTGTTGCCGTTATCTCAATTTTATTGGTTGTCGTTTTAATCTTTACATTTGAAAGTATTGGAATTGTGTTCCTTTTTTCAACAACACTTTGAAAGTGGCTTAAAGAAGAAAATAGTTCCTTTTTAGAAACAATAAATTCCATTTAAGATTCCAACATTCTAATCAATAATTCAACATCTTCATCAAAACTTACATCTAAGTTTCTAAGTTCTTCCACTTTTTTAACTGCATGAATAACAGTNGTATGATCTCTATTACCAAACCTTCGCCCAATTTCTGGCAAAGACCTTGACGTAAGATTTTTTGATAAATACATTGCTATTTGTCTTGGTCTCACAACTGTTCTTGATCTTCTTGCAGAACTCATATCTGACATTTTAACATTAAAATGTTCAGAAACTTTTTTTTGTATTTGTTCAATATTAACCTTTCGTTGCGAGGATTTNAATAAATCACGTAATAAATCATGTGTCATTTCTATATTAACTTCTTTCCCAATAAGTGANGAAAATGCTGTTATCCTATTTAAAGCTCCTTCAAGTTCTCTAACATTCGTTGTTATCTTATGAGCTAAAAATTCTAAAACATTTTCTGGTATAGAAATATCTAATTTTTCNGACTTAGCCTGTAAAATACTCAATCTNAGCTCATAGTTCAACGGATGTATATCAGCAACTAGCCCCCAACCAAGCCTGGATCTCATTCTTTCCTCGATTCCTTCAAGATCTTGAGGTGATTTATCTGCTGAAATGATCAATTGTTTATTTTGGTCAACTAAAGCATTAAAGGTATGAAAAAACTCTTCTTGGGTTGAATCTTTCCCAGAAATAAATTGAACGTCGTCTATCATCAAAACGTCTACAGTCCTAAATTGTTCTTTGAAAGCCACAGTATTTTTAAACCTTAAGGCCTTAATAAAGTGATACATGAACTTCTCAGCCGAGAGATAAATAACCCGCCTAATTGGATTTTTCCTTTTTATTTCATGAGCAATGGCATGCATCAAATGTGTTTTACCCAGTCCAACACCACCATATAAAAAAAGTGGGTTGAACGAAACATCTTGAGATTCAGCAACTCTTCTTGCTGCTGCGAATGCTAACTCATTCGGTTTGCCAACAATAAAATTAGTGAAAGTAAACCTTTGATCAAGGTTAGCACCAATATTATCTGCCAGATCATAAGCCTTTGTCTTTTTTTCTTGAGTCTTTTGTTCCTTACTAATTATTTCATAGTTTTGCTTCAAGTCATNCTCACTNTTAACAAGAACTATTTCTATTTTTTCTACATTATTATTTTGATGCAACCAGTTTTCTTTTAATAAATCTAAATACTCTTCAGTTAACCTAGTCCTTATAAAGTTATTTGGAACACTNAAGATTAATTTACCAGAATTAAAGCTAACNAGACTTAAAGGTTTAAACCAGCTTTTAAATAGTGCATCTCCNATTTTTTGTCTTACTTTACCTCTTACNGATGCCCATTGGGCNTGGATCTCATTNTGATTTGGTTGATTCTCTTCATCCATNNTTAACTCTGTTTCCAGGGAAGCATAGAATGTTTCCAACCATTATTCGTTCCTCTATGGCCAGTATGATCATGAGATCCTTCAAAACCATATATACAATTATAACAATTCTTAAACCCGTANGATGTCAAAAATTCTGCAGCTGATTTAGATCTTCCTCCTGATCTACANAGCAAAACTATAGTTTGATCTTTATTTATACCTGAATCAGTTATTTCATTTATGAAGTTCTCATTGACACTCATTGAGGGGTATGTCTGCCATTCGATTAAATAAGTCTTCTTTCCAATTGACTCTAAATTTGGAATTCCAACAAACTGCCATTCTGCTGAGGATCTGCAGTCAATTAAAACACTGTTTTTATCCTTCTCGAGAATTTTCCATGTCTCTTTAGGATCTGTATCTCCTGCATAGTCCAATTTAATCATACCACCCCAGATAAAAAATAACCGCTCTAATAGATTAGAGCATTAATAAATTGAATCAATAAAACAAATATTTATTTATATAAAAACTAGTTTAAAAGCTTAATCTTCTTAGAAAGCCTTGATAAAGTTCTTGAAACAGTGTTTTTCTTAAAAAGACCAGAGTTAACTGATTTTGATAATGCAGGCTCAAGATCAACAAACATCTTCTTAGCTTCAGCCTTATTCTTATTTTCAACAGAATAATTAAGGTTTTTAATTTTACTTCTAAGCATAGATCTTCTTTTCTTATTGATTTCGGATCTTTTAGAACTTTGTAAAATTCTTTTTTTTGCAGATTTAATATTAGCCATAATTCAATTAATTATATTTATACTCTTGCTAAAGAATAACGTCAAGAATAAGTCTCTAAATAATAATTTTAGTTTGGCAAAATCTTGAAAACTATTAAAAGATTCTTTTTATTCTCTTTGTAATTTATGATTAAAATCTCTTTTTCTCTTTTGAACGAATTTGATTCTTCTACTTTCCAACCCAAATTAGGGAGTATACTGTTATAAAATTTCTTAGCATGTTCTAATTTAGCTTCCCCGTAAATTTCAGTTTTAATAAGCCTTCCTTCATTAGTATCAAAAACAACTAAGCTCTCATTATTATTTTTCATATTACCAAAGATTGGCAAATCATCTATTCCTTCCACAAAAACANTGTTTTCATTTGCAATTAATAACAATGATTTACAAAAAAAAACTAACGCTAGAGTATTTAATATGATTTTCTTCATTAACTAACAAATTACTTTTGACATTTCATACAAAAAAAAGTCGATCTACCCTGTTGAACTAACTTTTTTATTTTACTTCTTTTCTTACAAAAAAAACAGTTTTTGTTTTCCATGCCATAAACTTTTAATTCATTTTTAAANTAACCTAATTTTCCAGNTGGNGTTTTATAATCNCTNAAACTNGTTCCNCCTAACTCTATAGCTTTTGTGAGGATTTTTTTTATTGATTTTACAATTTTTTTTATCTCACTTTTTTTCATATCATTTACTAATCTTAATGGTGAAATTTTACTATCAAATAGAATCTCAGAACAATAAATATTTCCTAAACCAGCAATATTTTTTTGATCCATAAGAAAATGTTTAATATTTTGGGTTTTATTCATCATTTTTTTTTTTAATATCAATTCATTAAAGCCAATATCTAAAGGTTCAGGCCCAAGTTTTTTTAAATGCGGTGATTGCATAACTAAGTTTTTTTTATAAACCTTGAAAAAGCCGAATCTTCTAACATCATTGTAAATTAAAAACTTTTCTTTTAATTCTATAACTATATGATCATGTTTTTCTGGATTATATGAGTTATTAATTTTAAAAACTCCTGTCATTCCGAGATGGACAAGTAATGACAGGTCCTGTTTAAAGTTTATTAACAAATACTTTCCTCTTCTGTTAATTTTCTCAAAAACTTTACCTTCTAATGATTTTTCTAGGTTATTTGGAACTGGAAATCTAAGATTTTTAACATTAATCCTAACTTTACTTATTTTACATTTCAACAAATGTTCATTTAGTGATATTCTAACAGTCTCTACTTCAGGTAATTCTGGCATGAAATCAAATCAATTTAAAAACTTAAGAAATATCTCACCAAATATAAAAAGCAAGGTCGTTAATAAAGTTTTTTCTGATATTTCTGGTAGCTATGACCTTATGAATGATCTGATGTCTTTTGGAATGCATAGAGTTTGGAAACAACAAATTTTCGATTTCATTTCGGCTAAAAAAAATGATCTTTTCATGGACCTTGCTGGTGGGTCAGGTGATTTATCAAAATTAATCAAAGATAAATACCCTGATAATCGATGCGTTTTAGTTGATGCTAACCCAGAAATGATAATACAAGCAAAAAAAAAACTGAAAAAATACGATTTAAGCTATACCTGTAGTGTTTCAGAGAAACTACCNTTTAAAGANAAAGAGTTTGATTATATTNTATTAGCATTTGGGTTNCGAAACTTTTCANACATNAAAAANTCACTTAATGAAATCNACAGAACACTTAANACTAATGGNAAGTTTATATGTNTAGAGTTTAGCCAAGTAAATAAANAAATNTTAAGAAANTTNGTTGANATTTACTTTAGTNTAATCCCTAAACTAGGNAGAATCATANCAANNAATGAGNCTGCTTACGAATATCTTATAGAAAGTATTAAGATTTTTCCAAATCAAATGGAATTAACTAAACTATTTAATTCAGTTGGTTTCAATAATATAGAATGTTTTGATATTTTAGATGGAATTGCTAGTATTCATATTGTANAAAAATAATATGGGCCGAGAAAAATCTAAAAAAAAAGTACTTATAGTTGTTACTGGTGGNATTGCATCCTACAAATCTCTAGATTTAATAAGATCTTTAATAAAATTAAACTATGAAGTAGACTGCATATTAACTAAAAGTGTNTCCCAATTTGTTGCACCAATAACATTTAGCAGTTTACTAGGGAAAAATATTTTTACTGATCTTTTTAAACTAAATGATTCAAGTCAAATGAATCATATTAATTTAGTTANCAAGGTAAACCTAGTTGTGGTGATCCCAGCAACTGCCAACTTCATAGGGAAAATAGCTAATGGAATAGCCGATGATTTAGCTAGNACAACTATACTTGCTACCAGATGTCCTTTATTTGTTGCACCAGCAATGAATACTGGAATGTATGAAAATAAGGCTGTNAAATCTAATTTAAAAATTCTAAAAAAAAGAAATATAAAAATTTTAGAACCAAAANACGGGAAACTAGCNTGNGGNCANNTAGGAAAAGGAAAGTTAATGGATATAGACNTNNTTTCTGAAAATATAGTCCAATTTTTTAATAGNTCAANNCTNCTTAAAGGAAAAAAAGCTGTTGTTACNAGTGGNCCATCACAAGAAAAAATTGATCCNGTTAGNTNTATCAGTAATTTNTCATCTGGAATACAAGGATATGANATAGCTAAAGCTTTAAGAAATGCTGGAGCNAGAACCACNTTGATAAGTGGGCCTACAAAATTAGACCAACCATTANNTATGAAATTTAAAAAAGCNNANACAGGNAANGAGTTNTTAAATCACTCATTGNCNGAATTACCNGCAGATATTTATATTTCAGTTGCCGCAATAGCAGATTGGAANATTGAAAATATTNAGTAAACAAAAAATTAAAAAAAATAAACAATCAAATATAACNCTCAAATTCTCTAAAAATACAGATGTNCTNTATGAAGTTTCAANAAATAATANGCGTCCTNGTTTAGTNATTGGGTTTGCAGCAGAAACAGAAAACCTTGTTGAAAATGCAAAAAAAAAGCTTCTAAAGAAAAAATGTGATTGGATCATTGCAAATATTGTTTCAGATAAGCTAGGGTTTGATGAAACAGATAATAAGGTAACTATAGTCAAGNAAGATATGGTTATAGAATGGCCTTCATTAAGTAAACTAAATATTGCTGAAAAATTAGTTTTAGAAATTAGTGAATACTTCTCAAAAGTTAAAAAAGAGTTTCTATGTCAAAAATAAAAATTAAAATNTTAGATAATGGTAAAGGACTTTATAAATTAGAAAAAGCAACCACTGGTAGTGCAGGGTTTGATTTAGTNGCTGCTATAAATAATGAATTAATAATTAACCNAAATTCATCTATCCTGGTACCATGTGGTTTTTCATTAGCTTTACCANATAGTTTTGAGGCTCAAGTAAGACCACGTTCTGGGTTAGCTTTGAAAGATATGATTACAGTATTAAATTCACCAGGTACAATAGATTCTGACTATAGAGGAGAAATCTGTGTTATACTTATTAATCACAGTAAGAAAATATTTAATGTTTCACCTGGAATGAGAGTCGCTCAAATCATCTTCAAAACTATACCAGATTTTGAAATAGTAGAGGTTGATGAATTAGATAAAACGGAAAGAGGACATGGNGGATTTGGNTCAACAGGTATANATTAGGAATATATAAATTGTTCAGAGTTTCTAGAAAAATNATNTATGCAATAGAGGCAGTCGTTGANATNGCTTATTANTCAGGANTAAAACCAGTTCAAAATATAGAAATTGCAAAAAGACAGGGTATTCCTAAAAGGTACTTAGAACANACTTTACAAACACTTGTAAANANTAAAATTCTAATTGGTTCNNGAGGACCNAGGGGNGGNTATAGATTAGCTAAAGAAAGAAGAAAAATAAANGTTTCAGATATTGTTAANTCTTTTGATCAAAATTCTGAAANTCANTTAAANGATAAACTAATGGTCTCTGANATATCTGAGAAAATAATAAATCCAATAATTTTAGANGTATANGATNCTTGNTTTGAAAANTTNAAGAAAACTNCAATAGAAGANATATGTAAAAAAGCAAGAGAATCTAAAATCAAAAAAAATTCAACTGGGAATGTAGATTTTGTCATCTAAAAAAAATTNGGGNAATGAAAANATTTTTAACTCTATTATAGAAACAATAGGNAATACNCCTTTAGTGAGACTTANTAAAATTAAAAAAAAATATANGCTANATGGAAATATACTTGCAAAACTAGAGTTTTTTAATCCACTNTCATCAGTAAANGATAGGATTGGTTTATCAATGATTGAAAATGCAGAAAAAAAAGGAGTTCTTAAACAAGGCTCAACAGTTATAGAGCCGACTTCAGGAAATACTGGAATTTCTCTTTCTTCTATTTGTGCTTCCAAAGGCTACAAATTAATATTAACAATGCCAGAAAGCATGTCTAATGAAAGAAAAAAAATGCTTCAACTACTTGGTGCTAAACTTATTCTAACCCCTGCAAAAAAAGGTATGAGGGGTTCACTAGAGAAAGCTAGAGAGATTCATAATAATATTAAAGATAGTATTTTACTTCAACAGTTTTCCAATCCTTCTAACCCCGATATACACTTTAAAACTACTGCCAAAGAAATTTGGAATGACTCAAACGGTAATATAGATAACTTTGTATCAGGAGTTGGAACTGGAGGCACATTNTCTGGGGTTGCAANATTTTTAAAAAAGAAAAACTCTAAAATTAAAATATTTGCTGTTGAACCAGAAGANTCTGCTGTAATTTCTGGAGGTGANCCTGGAACTCATATGATACANGGNATAGGNGCAGGGTTTATTCCCGAAAACCTTTTAATNAATATGGTTGATGAAATTATTTCAATAAACAATAATACTGCATTTGAATATGCNAAAATAATGGCAAGAGTTGAGGGAATACCAGTTGGNATTTCNTCTGGCGCAGCATTAGCTGCCGCAATTGAAATAAATGAACAACCATGTATGAATGAAAAAAATACTGTAGTTATTATCCCATCTTTTGCGGAAAGATATTTATCAACTCCCTTATTTTCTGATTTATAGTTAACTAAATGAAGAAATTTACAGNACTAAATGATAGTCAGTTAGAGAGATTTTCTAGACAAATTTTAATTGAAAAGTTTGGTTATCAAGGACAACTATCGTTGATGAATTCATCTGTGCTTATTATTGGTTGTGGNGGGCTTGGGTCNGCAGCAATAAGTTACCTNGTTATGGCNGGNTTAGGANATATNGGAATCGNNGANTATGANAAAGTAGATATNAGTAACTTAAGTAGACAATCATTATTTGATGAAAGAGATATNGGTNTGCTNAAGGTTGATGCAGCAAAAAAAAAAATTCTTTCTATTAATTCTAATATATCATTGAATTCTTATAATTTAAAAGTTACAAAAAAAAATATTTTCAAACTATTAGAACCTTATAAATTTATATTGGATTGTTCTGATAATTTTAGTACACGGTATTTAGTTAATGATGCATGTTATCAACAAAAGAAAATTTTAATTTCTGCTGCGCTTCATAATTTTGATATACAATTATTTAATTTTAAAGCATGGGAAAGTGTTAATAATCCATGTTATCGATGCATCTTCCCAAAATTCAAAGGAATAAGAAAAATTAGTAATTGTAATGATCTTGGAATAATTTCACCAGTAGCTGGCATAGGTGGGTTGTTTCAAGCAATGGCAGTTATCAATAATATAATTAATACTAATAACTCAAGGTTTAGAGAGTTTATTATTTTTGATTCATTCAATATGACTCAAACTAAAATTAAAGTAAAAAAAAATACTAAATGTATACTCTGTAAAGCGAATAAAGATAGTTAACTCTTTAAATCTTAATCATATCAGGTGGTGGCTTTCCAGAACAAAAATTTTCTATATTTTTTATTACTCTATTTCCCATTGCATCTCTTGACTGCTTGGTTGCAGAACTAATATGGGGTAAAAGCACTGCATTTTTTGACTCTAAAAGTTTTGAAGTTACCTGTGGTTCATGCTCAAAAACATCAAGTCCCACACCTTGTATTTTTTTACGAATTAAAAGTTCTGCTAAAGAATTCTCATCAATAATTTCGCCTCTGGAAGTATTTATTATTATACTGGATGATTTTAATAACTGTAATCTTCTCTTTGAAAGCAAATGAAAGGTCTCAGGTGTATAAGGACAATGAATTGATATAATATCCATTTTTGATAACATTTCATTCAAATCAGACCAATATTTCGCATTAAACTTCTTTTCAACATTCTTATTTAATCTTTTTCTATTGTGATAATTAATTTCTAAACCTAAAGTCATTGCTTTTTTTGCAACAGCGCTACCAATCCTTCCCATACCAATTATACCTAGTTTTTTTCCATTAACTCTTTCACCGTGAGTGATGCTTGGCCCCCATCCATCCCATTTACCATTGTACAGTTTCTCTTCAGCTTGTTTTATTCTCCTACATAACATTAATATCATAGTTATTACAATATCAGCCGTATCTTCTGTGAGTACTTCAGGAGTATTGGTTACAACGATGTTTTTCTCTTTTGCTGTAATTAAATCAATATTATCAACTCCATTACCAAAGTTTGCTATTAACTTTAGTTTAACTGCCGATTTAAGAACAGAGGAATCAATAGTATCACTTATGCATGGAACAAGAATATCTGCAATTTCTACTTTTTTTCTTAGTTCTTTATAACTATAATTCTTATCACTTTTATTAAGAAGTATGTTAAAATTAATTGATAGTTTCTTTTCTATATTTTCTGGTAACTTTCTAGTTAAGAGAATTGTGTAATCTTTTTTTGACATATTTTATATGAAGTTTCTCATTTATTTTTTTATATTCATTTCTTATTTTATATCAAATGGTCTAGTAGGTCTGGAGAAAAAAAAATTTTTATCTACTAAATATAATGAAGTTAATATTAGAAATGGTCCAGGTAAAAATAATTTTATTATTGCAACACTCTACCAAAAAGGAATCCCACTTAAACTGTTGTCTGTTTTTGAGTTCTGGATAAAAGTTGAAGACATCAGTGGTCTAAGGGGATGGGTGTCTAAAAGTCAACTTTCTGAGAAGAGGTATGCTTTTGTCATTGTCAAATCAACTCATATAAATAAATATCCAGACTCAAAATCAAAGAAAATTGCTAATCTTCATAAAAATGTCATTGTTGAAGTAAAAAAATGTGATTTGAAATGGTGCAAAGTAAAAATAAGAAATTTTAATGGTTGGATAAATAAGAGAGATATATGGGGTATTGAAATTAATGAGATATTTTAGCTTATTCGAGCTGCAACTATTACAACCCTCTACATATTCGATCCACTAATTCCTTAACTTTAGGAACAAATCCATTTTTATAAAATGGATCTGATGCAAATCTATANGCTGANTGNCCAGCAAACATTAATTCATTCTCTATCGATGANATACCATGACTTATTCTTTGTAAAGTTTTTTGGATACAAAAAGAACGCGGATCTGCTTTTTTTCCAGTAGTTCCTTGCTCATTTTGCGACCAATTACTAAACAAACATGAAGAAAGACAACCCATACAGTCAATTTGATCTTTAACAATCTGACTTGCCTTTTTTAAAGTAACCCAAATCAAAGTATCGTTTGGAGTTGTAAGCGGTTTAACAAAACCATTTTTTATCCATTCAACAATTCTAGACTTGTCAGAATGTTTTACATAGTATGCTCTTTTTCTTGGTCCAATTTCAAGTTTTTCATTAAATTCGTTAGTTTGTTCTCTTAAATAAGGTGTCTGTCTTTCTGATCGTGACTCTAATTCTTTTAAAAAATCATTTCTAAATGCAGATGAATAGAAACCTGTTGGACTGAATTTATGTAAACTTACGTCACCGGGCTTTATAGTTAATAGTTTCTTCTTCCAATCATCTGGAATAGGACTTTCCTGAGTTAATAAAGGCCTTGTTCCAAATTGAAAACCAATTAATCCCAGTTCTTTGTTATCTATCCAATCTTCCCATTCATTTAGATTCCAAACTCCTCCAGCCATAATAATTGGAACATGGTCCAACTTAAATTCATTCATTAATTTTCTCAACTCAAGAACTCTCGGATACGGTGGCTGAGGTTTCAATGGATCCTCACTGTTTGAAAGACCATTATGTCCTCCTGCTAACCAAGGGTCTTCATAAACCACACCACCTAAAAACTCGGATGTTTTCCTATATGACCTTTTCCATAGAGCATTGAAAGCTCTTGCCGATGANACTATGGGGTAATAATATACTTTATGTGATGCCGCAATTTCTGAAAGTTTATAAGGCATTCCTGCTCCACATGTAACTCCATCAATAATTCCTTTTGCTTTTTGTAAAGTTTGAGTCAATATTGTTTCTGCTGCTCCCATTTCCCATAAAATATTAACATGAACAGCTGCACTATTTCCGGCTATGTCTCTTGCTATTTTAGCTTGTTCGACGGCTCCAGAGACAGAAAAATCAACTAACTCATTATGCCTCCCAGACCTAGTTTTCTCTTTATATTCTTGAAGTATCAAGTTCCCATCTTGATCATAAGAATCAGCATTAACTCCNGAAAAAGTACCAATTCCCCCTGCTTTTGCCCATGCACCCGAACTTTCTCCACTACTAACAGCTATACCTTTTCCACCTTCAATCAACGGCAAAACTTCTTTTCCAGACATCTTTAAAGTTCGTAAATCTTTCATATTACTAATNCTTAAAAACTTATTCCTCTGCTANNGCATCCTTAAGACTTAANTTAACTTTACCTCTATCATCAACNGCTATTACTTTAACCTTGACCATATCTCCTTCATTAACAACATCTGTAGTTTTTTCCACTCTTTCAGGTCTTAGTTGGCTTATGTGCACTAAACCATCTCGCGATCCCATAAAATTAACNAAAGCACCGAAATCCATTGTTTTTACTACTTTACCTTCATAAATTTTACCAATCTCTGGTTCAGCAACAATATCATTTATCATATCTATGGCTATATCTCCTGATTCTTTATTAGAGCATGATATCATTATATTTCCATCATCATCAATCTCTACTTTTGCAGTAGATTTTTCACAAATGTCTCTAATAATTTTACCACCAGAACCTATAACATCTCTAATTTTTGCTTTAGCTATTTTCATTTGAATAATTTTTGGAGCATTTTCTTTAACATCAGTTCTTGATTTTTTTATAGTTTTCTCCATCTCTNAAAGTATATGTATTCTTGCGTCTTTAGCCTGGGATAAAGCATCTTTCATTATTTCTTCAGTGATTCCATTTATTTTTATATCCATCTGCAAGGATGTTATTCCATCGTTACTTCCAGCAACCTTAAAGTCCATATCACCAAGATGGTCTTCATCTCCAAGTATATCTGTTAATACAGCAAATTTTTTATCTTCCATGATTAGTCCCATTGCAATTCCTGCAACGGGCTTTTCTAAAGGAACGCCTGCATCCATCAATGACAACGAGGTTCCACAAACCGTTGCCATCGATGACGAACCATTCGATTCTGTTATTTCTGATACTACTCTTACGGTATAAGGAAATTTTTCGTGATTTCCAAGCATAGGCTTTATAGCTCTCCAAGCTAATTTTCCGTGACCTATTTCTCTTCTTCCTGTAGAACCNATTCTTCCNACTTCATTTACAGAAAAAGGTGGAAAATTATAATGCAACATAAATTTTTCTGTTACATCTCCATCTAAAGTATCTTTTCTTTGTTCATCATTGGAGGTGCCAAGAGTTGTAACTACTAGTGCCTGAGTCTCTCCTCTAGTAAAAAGCGCACTACCATGGACGTTATCTAACAAATTAACTTTACAGTCAATTTTTCTAACAGTTGTTAGATCTCTTCCATCGATTCTACTCCCTGTTTCTAATATTGAAGTTCTTACTATTTCTTTTTCAATTTTTTTGACATATCCTATTATTTCATTTCCTTCACAATTGTACTTCTCTGAGAAAGACTCTGTAAGCTCAACCTTNAAAGCTTNGAGTTCTTGACTTCTTTGGGACTTTTCTTTAATTCTGTATATTTTTTTTAATTTTGACTCTGAATGAGTCTCAAGTTCCTTAAAATATTNCGGTAATTCTTTTTCTTCTATTTTCCAGGAATCTTTCGCCGATGACTGGGCTAATTCAATTATTGTCTTGATTACTGGTTGGAATTGATCGTGACCAAATTTTACTGCACCCAGCATTATTTCTTCTGAAAGTTGATTAGCCTCAGATTCAACCATTAGAACTCCACTTTTTGTTCCAGCAACCACTAAGTCAAGCTCAGATTCTTTCATTTCCTCAAAAGTAGGATTTAAAATATAATCTCCATCTAAATAACCTACTCTAGCGCAACCAACAGGTCCTAAAAAAGGAAGCCCTGAAATCGTCAAGGCAGCAGAAGCTCCTATAAGTGCACAAATTGAAGGCTCNTTTTCACCNTCATAGTTAATAACAGTACATATTACCTGGGTTTCATTATTATAACTTTTATGGAAAAGAGGTCTCAATGGTCTATCAATTAATCTAGAATTTAGTGTTTCAACTTCGGATGGCCTTCCTTCACGTTTAAAAAAACCTCCAGGAATTTTTCCTGCTGCATACGCTTTTTCTATATAGTGAACAGATAGTGGAAAAAAATCTTTTGTTGGGTCAACTTTTCTTGATGCAGAAACAGTGCACAAAACAGANGTTCCGCCCAGTGTTGCGAGAACAGCTCCGTCTGCTTGTCTTGCCATCAGGCCAGTCTCTAATTTTAGCTTTAATCCATGCCAATCAAGTTCTTTCTTTACAATTTTAAACATAATATTCCTTTTTCTTTCTAGTGTCTGAGTCCAATTGATTTTATTAATGTTTGATATTTTTCCAAACTCTTNTTTTTAAGATAAGACAAAAGTTTTTTTCTTCTACCAACCATTTTAAGTAAGCCTCTTCTTGTNCTTTGGTCTTTTTTATTTATTTTTAAGTGTTCTGTTAATGAACTTATACGGTGACTAAGTATTGCTACTTGAGCATCTGTAGAACCTTTATCATTTGAACTTTTCCCATGTTTTTTGATTAACTCTTCTTTCTTTTCTTTTGATATCGACATTCTTAACTCCTTATACATGCTGTATTAAAATTNATATTCATTATGGTTTCAGGGTGGAAATTTTTCCCATTTATATTTCCAATAACTACTAATTCCTTCTTATATTTTGCAATCACTAAATTGTTANCTTTAGCTATNNTTAGCTTTTTCCTTANACTNTCAGNTGCAACTATGAACTTACCATCCATCAANANCCTTGCTTCTTTCTCATNCAAATTCATTTNTTTNACATCATAAAAAATATCATCAATTGGCTTTAAAAGCTCAATNAATTTGTCAATATGCATTAAACTGATCAAAGAATCCAGTGAAATTAGTTTTTTATCTAGTTTNCCAAAACCAACTCGTCTGAGTGATAATAAATGCCCGTATGTTCCAAGAGACTTTGCAAGGTCCTCAGCTAAAGTCCTCACGTAGGTTCCTGAACTACAATTCACATAAAATAGTGATCTCACTTTGTTTATTCTCTTTATTAATTTCATATCATAGACCTCTATATTTCGAGCAGGTATCTCAAACTCTCCACCCTTTCTTGCAATTTTATAAGCTCTTTCACCGTTAACCTTTATAGCAGAATATTTTGATGGTTTCTGTGATAAATTTCCTTTAAATTCGGATATCTTATCATTGATCTCATTTTCATCTGGATAAATATTTTTGTACCTGATTTTTTTTCCTTCTATATCACCTGTTTCTGTTTGAACTCCCCATTCCAATGTAAAAATATATTCTTTATTAACTTTTTCTATATATTTGATAGTTTTAGTTGCTTTCCCAACTGCTATAGGAAGAAATCCTGTTGCCATTGGATCTAATGTTCCAACATATCCTACCTTTACGTTTAAGAATAATCTTTTTATCTTTTGTAAAACTTTATTNGAAGAAAGACCTATAGGCTTATCAACAAATAACCATCCATTTGCCTTTATTTCTTTATTAGTCCTCATTNATATNACCCAGTTCCTTTATAGGTCTTGAGCTACTTTTGGGTTCTTAAATAGGTTATCAATTTTCTTGGCTTCTAGNGCTAAACTATCTGTTNTAAAATATAGTTTTGGTGTAAANCGTAGACCAATATTAGAGCCAAGTTTTTTTCTAATAGTTTGGTTTTCTAAGTTTAATGCCTCAAGAACCTCTTCATCTTTTATACTCATATTATTTTCTGAAAATGGTATAACAAATATTTTTGCAATTTTTAAGTCCATAGAAATATTAACTTCTGAAATTATAATTGAGAAAAAGCTATCTTTCCCTGACTTAAATAAATACTGTNGAAGTATTTCTGATAATGCTCGCTTCAAATGCTCTGATACTTTCAGCTGCCTTTGACTATTTTTTTTTCCTAACTTTAGCATCTTAATTTTTTAATTATCTACAGCCTCTAAAATAAAACATTCTAATTTATCTTCTTCTTCAAAATCTTCATAATCTAAAAGTCCAATTCCACATTCTTGTCCTGCTTTAACTTCTTTAACCTCGTTTTTTTCTCTTCTTAAAGTTGAAATTTCAGTTTTACTAATAACTTCATTGTTCCTAATTACTCTTACCTTTGCTTTTGGTTTAATAATTCCTTCAATTACTTCACACCCAGCAATATTATTAGACTTTGCAACTTTGAACACTTTCTTTATTTTTACCTGCCCTATTACTTTTTCTTTATAATCGGGTTCTTGCATTCCTTTCATTAATTTATTTATTTCATCGATAACCTCATAAATTATCGAGTAGTATTTTATGGTTACATTATCTCTTTTAGCTAAATTTCTGGCTTGTACATTCGTTCTAACATTGAAACCAACAATAATAGCTNTNGTTGCTGTCGACAAAGAAACATCAGATTCATTAATTTCACCAATTCCAGTATGCAAAATTTTAATTTTAATATTGCCTGATTCTATTTTGAGTAAACTTTGNTCTATTGCTTCCTTAGAGCCATGAACATCCGCTTTTATAATCATAGGAAAATCAATTGAATTATCAGACGAAGCATCAGAAATCATTTGCTCTATAGATGTCCTTTTCAGTGAGGCATTTTCTCTTTGTCGTTTAATTCTATCTCTATATTGAGCAACTTCTCTGGCTCTTGATTCGTTTTCTACCACAACAAATTCATCTCCTGCTTGCGGTGCACCGGAAAGACCTAAAATTTCAACAGGATAACTTGGCAATGCTTTTATAATCTTGTTGTTTTCTTCATCAGAGAGTGCCCTTACTTTACCCCATTCTTTTCCTGCAATAACTATATCACCNACTTTTAAATTTCCTTTTTGAACTAAAACAGATATTACNGGACCTCTACCTTTTTCCACCTTCGATTCTATAACAGTTCCTTCAGCACTTCTTTCATCATTTGCTCTTAAATCAAGTATTTCAGCTTGAAGTAAAATNGCATCAATTAAATCGTCTAAACCAGTTTTATTTTTAGCTGAAACATTAATAAACACAGTATCTCCACCCATTTTCTCACTTATAACCTCATGTGAAAGTAGATCAGCTTCAACTTTTTGTGGGTTTGCGGCTGGTAAATCAATTTTGTTCACTGCAACAATAACAGGACATTTTGATGCTTTTGCATGACTTATAGCTTCAACTGTTTGTTCGTTCACACTATCATCTGCCGCTACAACCAAAATAACTATATCTGTAATATTAGATCCTCTCGCTCGCATTTGGCTNAATGCAGCATGACCTGGCGTATCAAGAAATGTTATCTTACCTTTATTAGGAGTTTCAATCATATATGCTCCAATATGTTGTGTGATTCCACCTGCTTCAGTTTGTGTAACTTTTTTTTCTCTTATTGCATCTAAAAGAGACGTTTTTCCATGATCTACATGACCCATTATAGTCACTACCGGTGGTCTACTCTTAAGTTGCTCTACCTTATCTTCATTCCCTGACAAACCAATCTCCACATCTGCATCGCTAACTCTTCTTGGTGTATGACCAAACTCAATAGCTACCAATTCAGCAGTGTCTCCATCTATAGTCTGATTTATGGTTGCCATTACTCCAAGCTTCATTANAGCTTTTATAAGGTCTGGGGTTCTTTCTGCCATTCTAACCCCTAATTCATTTACAGGAATAAAATCAGGAATAATTACCTCTCTTTTCTTCTTTTCCTTATTTTGTTCTTTGGTATCTGTGGTTTGAGATAATCTTAGTTTTGCTTTTTCTCTAGCTCTCTTTACCGCTGCCAAAGATCTCACTCTTCCATTATCTTCATCCAAAGCTTCAGAAATTGTAAGTTTGCCTTTTCTTCTTTCTTCCTGCTTTTTCGGAACTTTAATTAACTTTAAATTCTTTAACTTTTTTNTTTTCTCTGGTTCAGTTTCAACATCTTTTTTCTGTTCAGCNCTCGGTNTTACTGAACCTTTTTTTTGGTCGGTTNAAGTTTTTTTAATTTCGTTGATAGGTTTTTTAGAAGTTTCTGGCTTCTTTTCTGAAATTTCTTCTGTTAATACTTTTGTTTCTTTTTTCTTAAATAATTCATCTGCTTCTGCTTTTATTTCTTTAACTTGGGCNTCTTCTTTGACTGTAGTTGGTTTCTCAAAGACTTTATTTCCAAAGGACCTTTTCTTTTTTACTTCAACTGAGACTGAACGAGAACGTCCATGGGAAAAACTTTGTTTTATTTTACCTGCATCAAAAGTTTTTTTTAATTCAAGCTTTCCAGTCAAAGTTGATTGATTTTTTGTATCTTTTTCCATATGCTATTTTTTATCAAACCAATGCTTCCTTGCATTAATTATTATCTCATCAGCTTTTTCTGTTTCTAAAACTTTATCTCCAATAATCTCAATAAGTTCATCACTCGCTANGTCTGCCAGATTATCTCTAGTCTTTATATTGCTTTCTATAAGAGTTATTAATTGTTTCGAAGTAAACGGAGTTTCGTTTATTAAAAACTCATCTGCGCCCATCTCTTTTGCTTTTATTAAATTATCTTCTTCATCTTTCTTTAAAAACGATTTAGCTCTAGTTTTTAGTTCTTTAGCTAAATTTTCATCAAANCCTTCGATAGAAGAAAGCTCTTCAGAGGTAACCATTGAAACATCTTCAACCGAACTAAAGCCCTCNGTTACTAAAAGATGCGCAATCACTTCATCAACATCTAAACTAGATATGAAGATTTGTGACAGTTTTTTAAACTCCTCATTCCTTCTTTCAGACTCTTGATCAACCGTTAGTATATCTATATCCCAACCTGTGACGGAACTTGCTAAACGAACATTTTGCCCTCTCCTACCAATTGCCAAACTTAATTGTTCATTAGGAACAATTATATCAACCTTATTAAGTTCTTCTTCGATAATAACTTTTTCAACTTCTGCAGGTCCAAGAGCATTCACAACAAAAGTAGCAATATCTTCTGACCATAAAACAATATCTATTTTTTCCCCTTGAAGCTCATTAACCACTGCTTGAACCCTACTCCCTCTCATCCCTACACAAGCTCCAACTGGGTCGATACTTTTTTCTTTTGATAAGACAGCTATTTTCGCTCGACTACCTGGATCTCTAGCTACAGATTTAACTTCTATAATTCCATCATAAATTTCAGGTACTTCCTGATTAAAAAGTTTCACTAAAAACTGATTGTGCGCACGGGAAAGAAAAATTTGAGGACCTTTTAATTCCTCTCTAACATCCATTATATANGCTCTGACTCTGTCCGATCTTCGAAATGTTTCTCTATTTAACAGTTCTTCTCTTTTNAGTAGTGCTTCTGCTCTACCTAAGTCTACTATAACATTGCCATATTCTACTCGTTTCACTATTCCATTAACAACTTCTCCAACTTTATCTTTGAATTGAGTATATTGCATAGACCTTTCCGCTTCTTTTACTTTCTGAACAATAACCTGTTTTGCAGTTTGAACAGCAATTCTTCCAAAATCTATTTGCGGTAATTGCTCAGTAACGAATTCACCTATTTTAAGGTTTTTATTTTTCTTTATTGCATCCTTAAGNTCTATTTTGTTTATTCTTTCTTCCTCGAGTTGATCGTCAACAGATTCAACTATCTCTAAATACCTATAAAGACCTATTGTTCCAGTACCTCTATCAACATGTGCTCTAATATCAAATTCCTGTCCATATTTACTTCTTCCTGCCTTGGCAATTGCAGTTTCCATAGCTTCAAGAACTTCTTCTGAATCAATTCCTTTTTCCTTCGCGATATTTTTTGCTATCTCTATGAGGTCAACAGGAAATAAGTCCTGTTTTGTGTTTTCTGGCAACTTATTCATTTTTTACTTTCATTTTTATTACTTACATACCAATAGTTTTAAAAAACTTAAATAAATTAATAATTTTTATATTTGCAACAATAATTATCTAGGACTAAATCCCTTTAAATAAATGTTTACGAATTCTTCTCTACCAATCTATACAAGCTATGATGTATAATAGTATTTTTACTTATAGCTTTTTTATAATATTTTGTCTCAAAAATATTTTCAAAAAATAATTTCTTCTGTTTCAAGGATTTCACTAGTTTAAACCTAGGGTTAGATTCAAAAGAAATATGAATATTTTTTTGATAATCTATATGATCAGTAATAATTATAACTTTCCCATTTTTAACCAGAATTTGTGAGATATAATCAGTAAATTCTTCATTAATAAGCCTTCTCTTTTTATGTCTCTTCTTTGGCCATGGGTCTGGAAAAAGGATAAAAAGTTTTGAAAAATAAAAATTTTTAACTGAGTTCAAAAAATCCAAAAAAGTAACATTAGTGATAAAAATATTTTTTATAGATAAATCCTTCATTTTTTTTGCGATATTCAAATTCCCACTCATAAACGGGTCACAGCCTATAAAACCTTCTTCCGGAGATTTCTGAGCTTGGTCGATAAGACAATCACCTGTACCAAACCCAATTTCCAGATTCAATTTTGAGAACTGATTGCAAAAATTATTTATTTTTTTTTTTAAAGAAGAATTATCTGAAAAGAAATAGCCCTCATAAAGTATATCTATATCTTCTTTTTTTAGTGTCTTCGAACACTTCCTACCGTAGAAATCTTTCATCTAAAAATTAGAAAGAATCTCCGAGGAAAGATCAACTTTTTCCCATGAGAAACATCCTGTTTCATCGCAGGGTTTCCTTCCAAAGTGACCATAAGAGGCAGTTTGTGTATATATTGGTCTATCCAACTTTAAATGTTCTCTAATTCCTGCAGGAGAAAGATTAATATTTTCTGTTAAGATTCTGATTAATTTTTCAGAATTAACGTCAGACTCTTTATCTGTTTTCAAATAAATAGAAACTGGTTGCGAAACTCCAATAGCATAAGATAACTGAATAAGACATTTTTTTGAGACTTTACTAGCAACAATATTTTTTGCTAGATACCTTGCCATGTATGCTGCTGATCTATCAACTTTAGTTTGATCCTTTCCAGAAAAGGCTCCACCACCATGAGGTGCTGCACCACCATAAGTATCAACTACAATTTTCCTTCCTGTTAACCCTGTGTCTCCATCTGGGCCTCCAACTACAAATCTTCCTGTAGGGTTAATATAAATTTTACTTTCTTCAGGCATCCATCCATCAGGAATAGACTTTTTAATTAGAGGAATTACTTTTCTATTAATTTCATCATTATTCACATTTTCATCGTGTTGAGTTGAAACAACAACAGAATCAATCCCTATTGGTTTATTGTTCTCATAAATGACACTTACTTGACTTTTTGAATCAGGTCCAAAAAAAGAATTATTTGTATGCCTATAATCTGACATGTTCTTTAATATTTTGTGAGAATATTCTATTGGGGCAGGCATTAAATTCTCTGTCTCAGAACATGCATAACCAAACATAATTCCTTGATCTCCAGCTCCTTGAGCTTTCTCATTTTCTACTTCATCTACACCCCTTGCAATATCTTTCGATTGTTGATGTAGGTAATTATTGATAACCAAGTTATTCCAGTGAAATCCATCTTGCTCATAGCCTATTTCTTTAACTTTCTTTCGAATGACCGTTTCAATTTTATCTTTAGTTACATGGTCTTTATTTATGCTTAAGCCTACTTCACCTGATACAATCACACGGTTTGTCGTCGCTAAAGTTTCACAAGCAACTCTTGCATTATTATCAGCGCTTAAATAAAGATCTAAGATAACATCAGATATTTGATCACAGACTTTATCTGGATGCCCTTCAGAAACTGACTCACTTGTGAAAATATATTTATTTGGAAAACTCATAACGGATTAATAGTATTATAATTATTATTTTAATTATTCAACCTTTTTTTAATAGAAAAAAAATCTAAAAAAATTGCCAAGAATAAAATAATTAAAAACATTACTATAAATGTTTTATCTCCATAATTAGAATAAATAGTATCTAAGTGTGATATTTTTAAATCAAAATCTATATATCCTTCTTGATTCAAAGGAATACTATCCAACAGCTTTCCACTACCATTATATATTGCTGAAATTCCAGAATTTGCAACTCTTATCAATGGAAGGCCTCTCTCAATCGACCTAAACCTTGTAGCGGTAAGGTGTTGGGATGGTCCTGTTGTTGTTCCAAACCAAGCATCATTAGTTATGTTAATCAAAACATTTGATTCTAAGTTATTAATTCTTTTTTGTGGAAAAATACCCTCATAACATATCGATGGCTCTATTTTTAGAATACTTTTTTTAACTTTTATAGGCATAATTTTTCTATCAACTCCCTTAGAAAAATCTCTTTTTCCTTCAGTTAATTTTTTAAATGAGAAAAAATCACGAAAAGGAATGAATTCTCCAAAAGGGACTAATTTTAGTTTATCGTAATGATCTATAATTCCTTTATTAGATAGTAAGTATGAGGAGTTAAATATTTCTTTATCTTCAATTCTTAATGAACCCAAAAGCAAGTAGGTTTCTTTTGGTAATAGTTTTGATAAATATTCTATAGTTCCTTTACTTTTATTTAAAAATTCTGGAACTGCTACTTCTGGCCAAATGATTAAACTAGGAGACCCCTTTTCTTTAAAAGATAATTTTATTAATTTATTCATATTATATTTCATATATTCTCTAGACCACTTTTTATCTTGAGGAATATTCGGTTGAACAACTCTTACTTTGATTGAACCTGAAGTTCTTTCTTCATTAGAAATTCCAGTTAATAATAAAAATCCTGGGAAGATGAATAATAATATAACTGTATCTTTAAATTTTTTTAATAAAACTTTTTGTGAAACCAAAACAATCCAAAGAATTGTTAAAAAAGAAAGACCAAAAATTCCTATATATTTAACTATTCCTAAAAAATTTTCACTAAAAGACCATATATGTCCGTAAAGATTCCAAGGAAACCCTCCAAATAGTTCTGATCTTAAAAACTCGCCTGTATAAAAGAAAGAAGCTATTAAAACTGAACTTAAATAGACATGTTTCTTTACTAGTGATTTTTTTATAATTAAGTAAACAAACAGGCTTGAAAAACAAATAAATAGCGCGAAGAATGATGCAAATATAATGGGCGCTATTGGGGCAAAATACATTATATTTTCATCAAAAGTTAAAGGAAAAAAAATCCAGTGCATTCCGAACAAGTTATACCCAAACCCAAAAAAAAAAGCTAAAATCACAGCATTCTTTGCACACGCAGATAAGAATAGTTCTCTAAAAAATATGTAAAACCCTACGATAGTTAATGGAGGAAATGCTATAAAAGAAAAAGGAAACGACGATAACATTCCTGCAAAGAAAAGTTTCATATATTCTTTTTTCATAGTAAACTTATTTTAATTGAACTCTAAGTTTTTTTATCCTTCTGGTATCTGCTTCTAAAACACTAAACTCTAAACCACTCGGGTGAGGAATAACCTCTCCTCTTTCTGGAACTCTTTCTGCCAAGGAAAAAACAAGTCCTCCAACAGTATCAAACTTTTCGATTTCCTCGTTTGTTAAAAAATTACCTATTTTTTGTTCAAACTCTTCAATTAATAATCTTGCTGATATTTCAAAAACATTTTTTGATATTTTCTTAAAATACTCTCTCTGAACCATGTCATGCTCATCTTCTATTTCTCCAACAATTTCCTCTACCAGATCCTCAATTGTAACCAAACCATATGTTCCACCATGCTCATCAACTACTATTGCCATATGGATTTTTTCAGACCTCATTTTTAAAAGAAGGTCAAGAATTTTCATAGAAGGGGCAGTGAAAAGTATTTTACGAGTAATCGTGTTGATGCTTTTATTTTTAATTACTGACTTTTCAGAGCTCTTAACAGAATCAAAAAGGTCTCTAATATGAACCATTCCAGTTATTTTATCAAGATTATCTAAAAAAGTTGGAATCCTCGAATGTTTTGATTTTCCTACTATAACTGATAGTTGTTGAAGAGATACAGTTTCGGATACCGCAATTATATCAGCCCTTGGGACCATTACATCTTCAACAGATTTATTATGTATATCGATAACATTACTAAAGATTTTTTTAGTCCTGTCATCAATCGTTTCGTCAGATATATCTTGCTTATCTATCAGGTCATCAATTACTTCCTTGTAATTACTCTTCTTTCGAGAAAATATTTTATTAATACCTTTAGTTAATAATGAGATTTTCATCTTACTTTTTAAATTTTTCATAATCTTATTATATATATGGGTTACTTATAGAAAGTTTTGATAAAATTTTTATTTCGGTTGCTTCCATTAGCTGGGCTTCTTCTTTTTTTATATGATCAAAACCTAACAAATGCATGTAACCATGTAAAAAAATATGAGTAAAATGATCTAAAAATAATTTCGACTGCATTTTAGCTTCAAACTTTATTTTTTCTAATGAAATTACTATATCTCCCATGATAATGGTTTTATCTCTAATTTCTTCTATAAAAATGTCTTGTGAAAATGAAAGTACATTTGTCTCTTTAAATATTTTTCGATATTTGTAATTTAATTCTTTGATTTTTTTGTTATTTGTAAAAAGCACACTCAACTCTCTATTAAATCCCTTACCAACTTTTAACTCATTATCTACTAATTCTACTAACTCTGTGATTATAGTATCCAGTGAACCTTTATTAAAACCCTCAACATTTTCATATTGAGTTTTAATCTTCATTTGATGCTTTTGAGATATACTCAAAGCCTACTCCTTGATTTTTTTCAAATTCTTCATAATTTTTAACAATTTTTGACACAAGTGCATTCCGAACTACATCTTTATCATTAAACCTAATAAAACCTATATCATCTATATTTTGTAAAATATTCATTGCTTCCCGAAGTCCAGACTTAGTTCCTGAAGGAAGGTCAACTTGAGATAAATCACCATTAATTATCATTTTAGAATTTTCGCCTAATCTTGTAAGAAACATCTTCATTTGAATTGGAGTCGTATTTTGAGACTCATCAAGTATAACAAAGGAGTTAGACAAAGTTCTTCCCCTCATAAATGCAATAGGAGCTATTTCAATTTGACCAGATTCTATTTTCTTAATTACTTCACCAACAGGTAGCATTTCATTAAGAGCGTCATATATCGGTCTTAAATATGGGTCTATTTTTTCCTTTAAATCACCAGGCAAAAAACCGAGCCTTTCGCCGGCCTCAACAGCTGGTCTAGAAAGAATTATCTTTTCAACCTGTCCAGCTTTAAGCATTGAAACTGCGAATGCTACTGCTAAATATGTTTTACCTGTGCCAGCTGGCCCACAACAGAAAACCATTTGTCTTTCTTTTACTAGTTCAAAATATTTTTTCTGTTTTTTTGATCTAGGTTTTAAAACTTTTTTTCCAGCTTTCACTAAAAAAGAGTCTGCTAGGTTTGATGAGAATTCCGTATTTGAGTTTTCATTCGTCGTCATATTTATGATTCCTTTCAATTCCCCATAATCAATTTGATTATTATTTTTAGCTGATTGATAGATTTTTTCTAGTACTAAACCAGTTTTTCTTACATCACTTTCATTTCCACTAATTGAAATCAAATTTCCCCTAGGAATAATAATCACTCCCATTTCAATTTCTAATGACTTCAAATTATTATCAAATTCTCCACACATAGATGATATAATTTCATTATCTTCAAATGATAATATATTTGAAAATTTCTTATTTATTTTTTTTACTGATGGTTTAGTTTTATTTTTCAATAGTCCCCTGCTTAACAAATATCACCATGAAGGGAGAATGAAGTTATCGATTTTACTTTCACATTAACAATTTCTCCAATAATATTTTTTTTAGATAATATATGAACTGGTTGTAAATATTCACTTCTACCAACAAATTGCCCCCTTTTTTTCCCTGTTTTCTCAATCAATACTGGCAATTCTTTATCTAAAAATGAATTATTAAAATCTTTTTGCTGACCTTTCAAAATCCCCTGTAAAATGCTCAATCTCTTATTCATTGTTTCTGGATCGACTGGTTTTCCCCTCAATGATGCAGGTGTCCCAGGTCGTGAAGAATACTTAAAAGAATAAGATCCTGCAAATTTCAAAGTTTTAACTATGTCTAAAGTTTCTTCAAAGTCTTGATCTCTTTCTCCGGGAAAACCAACAATAAAATCTGAAGTTAACGCAATATCAGGTCTAGCCTTTCTTAACTTATCAACTACCGAGATATATTCTTCTCTGGTATATTTTCTATTCATTTCTTTCAAAATTTTATTTGAACCAGCTTGAATTGGCAAGTGTAGATATGGCATCAACTTATAATTTTCTTTATGAGCATTTATTAAGTCATCTGACATATCTGCTGGATGAGAAGTAATATACCTTATTCTCA
>NHJI01000026.1 GCA_002169685.1 Rickettsiales bacterium TMED211
CACTAGAAGATGATGTTTGGTCTCATAAACAATTAAAAAATGTTGTTAGTCACACATTATTAGAAAGAAATAAACTTATTGAATTCCAAAAATCTGGGAATTGGTGTGATATTATAAGAAAAATGCTTAAACCAGGAGAAAATTTATTCACCTGGTGGAGCTATAGATCTCCAAACTTTAAGAAAAGTAACAAAGGCAGGCGGCTTGATCATGCTTGGGTCTCTGATGATCTAAATGATGGTATAAAAAAAGTTTCAATATTTAAAGAAGCAAGAGAATGGGAAAGACCTTCTGATCACGTACCTATAATCATAGAAATGAAAGATTAATAATCTTAAAAACTATAGATCTATTCTATATTTACTGCCAATTGAACTTATTATTTTTGGGTTCCTTGGATCATTCTCAATCTTCTTTCTAATCCTGTAAACTAATGACTCTAACGTGTGAGTATCTAAATCAGTTTTATAGCCCCATACTTTTGAAAGAATTTCGTTTTTTGTGACAGGCATATCTGACGAAAATAAATAATTAATGAACTTATTTTCCATATCTGTAAGCCTTACTTTTTTTCCAGTCTTCTTATTTAAAAATATCGCCTTGTCGTAAGAATAACTGTAATCTTTACTAACTTTTTGACCTAAGGCTCTGATCTTAAGCTGCATCAAATTATCAATATAAAGAATTAAATCATATAATCTAAAAGGCATCTGAATTATTCTAACGTTACTTATGTTCCCTTTATAGCTTAATGGTTTTTTAGATAAGCCTATATAATGACATTCCGAGTCACCAACAACACTTTCAAAGTATTTAGGATCTTTTAAATCAATAATAAATAAATTAGTTTTATTAGTATTGATAATATTTTTTCTAGATTTTGACAAAATATTAATCTCTAGATCAAATTCTAGTTCTAAGATTTTTTGTAAATCTGAATACTCACGCTTTTTTTCTGTTATTATATTGATGTTTAAATAGTTATTTAAGTTTGTCATGCCGCTAAAGATTACATGTGAAAGAAAAAATAAACATGAAGGAAGTTTACTCTATAATAATAAAAAAATAAAATGCCTATTTGGGTTTTCGGGTATAGGGGTAAAACAAAGAGAAGGAGATGGAATAACACCTAAAGGGGTATATAGTTTTACGAATGTTTTTTACAGAGCAGATAGAACTACTATGCATTAAAGACAAATATTAATAAAANGAAAATTCTCCNNNACTCTGGTTGGTCTANTGNTCNCNCTGATCCTAATTATAATAACTTTATAACNAANCCTNATAGATTTATTCATGAAGATNTATATAGAAAAGATGACTGCTATGATTTAATTTTGACNCTTAATTATAACTANCCGANCCCTAAAAAAAATAAAGGTAGTGCTATNTTTCTTCACTGTTTAGAGAANAATAGAANTTATACTCAGGGATGTATTGCTATTAAAAAGANANATTTATTAGANTTNGTTANNATTNTAACNNCNTCAACTAGATTATTGATCAAATAACTTTTTTTCTACTACCNAAAATTGCAGANCCTAATCTTAAATATGTTGCTNTATNTTCAATAGCCTTTNNNAAATCGCCNCTCATTCCCATACTTCTATGTTCAAGTAAAAGTTTATCTGCTAGGTCATTCAAGACCTTGAAATGTTGTTCCGGTGGTTCTTCTTGAGGGGGGATACACATCAATCCGACTATATCGAGACATGTATTTTCTTTGATCCAAGTCAAGAAATCTTGGGCTATATTAGCTTCAATTCCAGATTTTTGTTTTTCAGAACCTGTATTAATCTGAATCATAAAATATTTTCTTCGTGGATCTTTTCTATGTAATAACCGATCATGAATCTTCTTTACAATTTTTTTTCTATCCAAAGTTTGAATACAATCGAACACTTCTANTGCTTGATTAACTTTATTAGATTGTAAAGGTCCAATTAAATGTAATTCTATGTCCGTATACATATTTTTTAAAGGCATCCATTTTTCATAAGCTTCTTGAACTCTGTTTTCACCAAAAATTTTATGGCCAAAGTCTAATAAGGGAGTTATTTTTTTTGATTCAAAGGTCTTAGATACAGCTATAAGTTGTGCTTTNTATTTGGTATCTTTATGTTTTTTCTCAGAAGCACTTATCTGATTGATAATTTTATTGTAATTTGTAATTATTTCAATCATGAGTAATTATGAATAATTTTCCAAAAAAATGGTTCTTCATGGACCCATCTAAAAAAGAATCTATCAATACACTTTATTATAAGATAAGTAAAGATGGAGTAATTTTTTTTAATAAAAAATTTGGTATTAATAAAACTTTATTAGAAAAAACTGAAAAACACATGAATTATTGCAGAATCAATGGTATACCTTTTCTTTACCCTTACTCATTATCTAAGGCGATTAGATATAAAGCTAGCGGTTTATATCTTCCACTTCCTCAATATTATGCAAGCACAAAAAATAAACTTGCTTTAAATAATATTCCTAAAAATATGATAATTGCAACTTCAGTGCACAATCATAGAGAAATTCTAGCCTCAAATAAATTAAATTATAACATAGTTTTCATTTCTCCTGCTTTTACTACTATGACTCATAGAGATATGGCACCTCACGAAACAATAAAGTTTATTAACTTGTGTAAAATCCCTAATGCTAGAGTTTATGCTCTTGGGGGTATTGATAAAAAAAACTTTCAACTTCTAAAAAATAAACATTTAAGTGGTTTTGGTGCTATAACTTATTTTAAAAATCAGACTAGAAAGCTATAATATGGGAATTTATTTACCAAAAAATATAGAAGAAAAATGGCAAAAATATTGGAATGANATAGAGATTAATAAGACGTCATTAACTAATTCTTCAAAAAAAAATTTTTACGTACTTGAGATGTTTCCATATCCATCCGGTAAAATTCATATGGGTCATGTACGTAATTATACTTTAGGTGATGTAATCGCTAGATTTTATAAATCCAATAATTACAATGTTCTNCACCCTATGGGATGGGATAGTTTCGGNATGCCAGCNGAGAATGCGGCGAAAGAAAATAAATACAATCCAGAAGATTGGACGAAAGAAAATATTAAAAGTATGAAACAACAGCTTAATCAAATGGGTTTTGCAATTGATTGGGGTAAAGAACTCTCGACATGCATGCCTGAATACTATAAATACCAACAAAAATTTTTTATTGATTTTTATAATAATGGTTTAGCNTATAAGAAAGATAGCTATGTCAATTGGGACCCTGTTGATGAAACCGTTCTGGCAAATGAGCAAGTAATAGATGGTAAAGGGTGGAGATCTGGTGCTAAAGTGATTAATAAAAAGNTATCTCAATGGTTTTTAAAAATATCAGAGTTCTCTGAAGAACTTTCACATGACCTTGANAGTCTTAGTGGTTGGCCAGAAAAAGTAAGGTTTATGCAAAAAAATTGGATAGGCAAGTCAGATGGTGCAGTAATAAAGTTTGAGACAATCATTAATAGAGAATTAATTAAAGTTTATTCTACAAGACCAGAAACTCTATTTGGTGCGTCTTTTATTGCTCTTGCTATTGATCACCCATTGTCCAAAAGGTTTAAAAAAAATAAATCTTTTCAGGAATTTAAAAGGATATGTGAAAAGAATTCTGTAGATGAAGCTTCACACACTAATACAAATAAAATTGGATTTGATTCACAACTAAAGGTAAAGCACCCTCTCCTAGATAATGTAGAACTTCCAATATATTTTGCTAATTTTGTTTTGATGGATTATGGGACTGGTTCAATTTTTGGTTGTCCTGCTCACGATGAAAGAGATTTTGAATTTGCAAAAAAATATCATTTACCAATTAAACAAATTATTAAAGATTCAAATTGTAAAAAAGATACAAATCAAAACGTTTTTAAAGAAATCATCGGTAACTCAGAAAAGAGTATTCTATGTAATTCTTATTTTTTGGATAACATGAATATCAAACAAGCAAGAGAAAAAATTATTTCAGTACTTGAAGAAAAGTTGAAAGGAGAGAAAACTACGACCTATAGATTGAAAGATTGGGGAGTTTCTAGACAAAGGTATTGGGGTTGTCCAATTCCAATTATTTATAGAGAAGACGGAAAGATCTTACCTGTTGGCGAAGAAGATCTTCCAATAGAACTTCCTAAAAATATTGACCTTAATTGTAAAGGAAATCCATTAGATAATCATCCGACATGGAAATACACAAAATGTAAAAAGACAGGGCTTAAAGCTGTAAGAGAAACTGATACGCTTGATACTTTTTTTGACTCTTCTTGGTACTTTTTAAGATTCTGTTCTTTAATAGATAAAAATAAAAACCTAGACATTAGTCACAGTAAAAGTTGGATGCCTGTTGATCAGTATATTGGTGGCATTGAGCACGCCATCTTACATTTGCTGTATTCAAGGTTCTTTATGCGATCGCTAATACGTAGTGGTTACGAAGTTCCAAAAGAACCATTTAAAAACCTTTTAACTCAGGGAATGGTTTGTCATGAAACTTATAGAACTGAGGACAATAAGTGGGTTGAACCAAGTAATATTGTTAAAAAAAATGATTTGTACTATGACCTAAAAGGCAAAGAAGTAATTAAAGGTAGGTCTGAAAAAATGAGTAAATCAAAAAAAAACGTAGTAGATCCAGATATTATAATAAAGAAATATGGTGCAGATACAGCAAGACTTTTTATGGTGTCTGATTCACCACCTGAACGCGATTTAGAATGGTCTGAAGATGGAATTAAAGCTACTTATAAATATTTAAATAAAATATTTCTATTTTTAGATACAAATTTTTCTTTTGTAAGTTCTGACAAATTTGTTTCTAAAAAAAATAATGGTGATGATGAAGATACACTTAGAGATGTTAATCTAACTATTTTTAACTTTACAGAAGATATTAAAAACTATCGTTTTAATTCTGCTATTGCAAGACTTAGAGAATTATCTAATAATTTGTTTTTTAGAAAAAATTTAAGCTTAGATTGTAAAAATTATTCTTGGTCGATATTCTTAAGACTGATATATTTAATTACTCCACATTTTTCTGATGAACTTGCAACATCTGGGGGCTACAAAGGGACATTAACCAGTTTAAAGTGGCCAGAAGCTGATCTATCTTATTTAGAAGTAAACTCTAAAAAGATTGTGATACAACTTAATGGTAAGAAAAGAGGTATAATTGAAACTCCCATAAACTCCGATCAAAGCTTTGTTGTTGAGATGATTAAGAGTAATGAAAAATATGATTTCCTAGATGGTTTGAAAATCAAAAAAATAATTTTTGTTAAAAATAAAATCATAAACTATGTAGTATAATAGTTTTATGAATAGAATACTTATCTTATTTATTGTATTTCTTTTAAATACAAGTTGTGGGTTTAAACCACTTTATTCAAATAATGAAGCTATATTAAATTATACTATAAAAATAATTATAAAAAATGACGTTAGTGATAAATATTCAGGTACAGATAAACACAATCTAAAAAGATTTTTAGAAAAAAGACTTTATAANAAAAATTCCAAAACCTCTGCCTTAAAATTAGTTATTGGTCTTNAAAGAGGAAGTTATGGTTTAGGCTTATCTAAAGACCTTTCAACCACCAAGTATGCGGTAGNATACNCGGCTTCATTTGTTTTTTACGATAAAAAGGGTATTATTAACAAAGGAAGTGTTGAACAAAGCTCAAGTTTTGATTACGGTGAAAGCTCATTTGCTAACCTTGTTGCTGAAGAAACAACTAATAAAAACTTACTTAAATCACTTGCCAATGAAGTTTCTGCATTAACCCTAACATTGCCAAAGGGTAGAAAGATTTATCCTTGAAGATAAAAGATACGGTTTTCCAGAATAATATAGTTGATTATCTAAAGTATAATTGTTTTCTATTTTATGGCCCGAATCTTGGTAAAATTGATGAATTTGTATCGCTACTTTCTTTAAAATTAAATATTACCAGTAATCTAACTCTAGACAATGAAATATTAAAGAAGAATCCTCAATATATCTCTAATTATATTAAATCATTTGATATATTTGTTGATCAAAAACTAATTGTATTTAATGCTCATAACTCAGATAATCTGATAAAAAATATAGATTTTAATGATGAGAAATTTTTTGTTAACTGTAAATTAATAATTAGAGCTGGCGAATTAAATACAAAAAACAAATTAAGAAATATTTTCGATAAAAATAGAAGTCTCGTTTCCATTGCTTGCTATAATGATACTGTGTTTGAGTGTAGAAATATAATCGAAAGAAAAGTTCTAAATGAAGGTTTAGAGCTTAGTAATGATCAGATAGTTTTTTTATCAAAGTCCCTTTTTGGCAACAGGTTTTTAGTAAATTGTGAGATGGAAAAGATAATTCTATATTTGAAGCAAAATAAATCTATTTCCGATAAAAGTCTCAGAAAATTAATTAATACCGATACTTCACTTGAATTGGAGTCACTTATTTATGCAGTAGTGTCTGGCAATGCATCTCAGTTTGAAAGTTTTCTTAATAAAGCTAAAAAAAATGGATTAAATGAAATAACTATCCTAAATGCATTAACTAAGCATTTTTTTAAAATTTTATATACAAAACAACACTATATAGAGACCAAATCCTACCTAAAAGCAGTGAAGTTAATTTTTCCTCCTATTTTTTTTAAATTAGAGAATGAGTTTATTAATCAAGCAAAAATATGGCCTACGTCTAAAATAGAAAATATTCTTGGTAAACTTCTAAACATTGACATNAAATTAAAAACAAGCAGTAAAAAATCTGAACCTCTTTTAANATTTGTTCTTCTATCAATAATCAAAACTTCTAACTCTTTNAAAGGAAAAGTTACCTAGGTCGCCATCTCAATTTGTCTATAATTGGATTTAATTGATCAACTGTATTATAGTAAATAGACAAATGCCCTTTATTTTTTGATTGATTTGTTATTTTTACTCTTAATCCTAATCTGGTGGTCAATTCTTTCTCTAAATAAGATATATTGGGGTCTTCTTTATGAGCTTGGGCAGAATTTGTAGAATTTTTCAAATTTTTTAATTTCTTAACTAATCTTTCTGTTTCTCTAACACTTAAACCCTTATCAAGGATCTTTGAGACTACTTCGTTNGTTTCATCTTCATTCAACGTTAACATTGCTCTAACATGTCCATATGTCAAATCTCCCATAATTAAAATTGTTTTTATATTTTGGGGCAAAGATAATAATCTTAATAAATTTGCAATGTGACTTCTACTTTTTCCTAAATGGTTAGATAATTTTTCTTGCGTATATTCAAATTTATTCATTAANAGTCTGTAACCTTGAGCTTCTTCTATTAAATTTAAATCGCTTCGTTGAAGATTTTCAATTAAAGCAACTCCCAAAGAGGTTTCATCATCAAATTTTCTAANGATTACTGGTACTTCATGTAACTTTGCTAATTGNGCCGCTCTCCACCTTCTCTCTCCTGCTATTATCTCAAAGCTTTTTGCTCTGGAATTCAATGGCCTTACTAAAATAGGTTGCAATATCCCATTTTGTTTAATAGATTCTGCAAGCTCTTCTATTTCTTGCAAATTAAAATCTTTTCTTGGTTGAAACTTTCCAGGAACTAAACGATGTGTTGGAATTTCAAGCAAAGAATCAGTGCCTTTATCTTGCTTAGAAAAAGACTTAAGATTTTTCTTAAATTCACCTGGCTGTATTTTTTTTACTGGTCTACCCGTTTGTTTCTTGACAATTATTGAAAGCTCTTCATCATTTACAAGTAATGAAGAAAGACCTGTCCCTAATTTTTTTTTTTCTTTCGTTTTTTTTACAACCAAAATATCCTCTCTTTCATTGTATTAAGAAACTAGTTTTTTATTTAGTCCACCAAAAGAACCCCTCTTTAAAACTTCTGCTGCCAAATTCATGTATGCNTCAGATCCAATACATTTATGGTCATACAAAAGAACTGGCTTTCCGTGAGATGGTGATTCTGAAATCTTAATGTTTCTTGGNATAATTGTTTTATATACTATTGACCCCATCACCTCNCGAACATCTTCCTCAACCTGNAAACTTAGTTTATTCCTTGGGTCATACATTGTTAACAAAATACCATCNAAACTTAATTCTGNATTTAATTCTGATTTAACTTTCTTTATTACTCTCAAAATNTGGCTAAGTCCTTCTAANGCATAAAATTCACATTGTAATGGAACCAAAACTCGATCTGANGCAACCAAAGCATTAGTTGTCAAAATTCCAAGTCCTGGCGGGCAGTCAATAATAATTGAATCATATCTTTCAGGAAGGCTTTGAATCGCATTTCTTAATACATGCTCTCTATTTTCAAATTCAAACAACTCATTTTCAACATTCGATANTTCAACTCTTGAAGGAATAATTCCTAGTCCCGATACTTCTGTAGGCCTTATTACATCAAGCATCTGGGATTTCTGCATGAGAACTTCNTATGTCCCTGGTGTTCTNTGTTCAGATGTAACCGCAAAACCTGTGCTTGCATTACCTTGTGGGTCTAAATCTACTATCAGGCAAGATTTCCCACTAATTGATAATGCAGTAGCTAAGTTAACCGCTGTCGTGGTTTTTCCTACACCGCCTTTTTGGTTTACTATTGAAAATACAGTTCTCATTATACCTTTTTTCNTAAAGAACCTAGTCCTTTTATTATTAAAACAACTCCCTCTGATTCTTCATCNTACTGATTCTTTTTAACAATTAAACTCTTTAACTTCCACTTTTTTTTTATTATTTCATATTCATCTATCCANTTTTTTCCTTTGTAAAAAATAAATAGACTTTTACTNGAACTGATTGGAGAGACTATATCAAAGAGCTTANCTAAAGGAGCCACAGCCCGTGACACAATGAAGTCAAATTTTTTACCTACTAATAATTCAGCTCTTTTCGGAATCACATCTACATTTAATTTTAAAAATGAAACAAGTCTTTTCAGAAAAAAAGCCTTCTTCTGATTCGACTCGGCAAGAAAAACCTTGATTCTAACTTTTTCTTGAATGAATAAAATAGCTANAACTATTCCTGGAAAGCCTGCACCCGAACCAACATCTAACAAAGACATAATCTTTGTATTTGAACGGTTTTTAGAATATAAGTCTTTGATTATGTTCATGGAAAATGCAGAATCTAAAAAATGTCGTATCCAAATTTTATTTAGAGTACCTGAACCTATCAAATTTATTTTTTTCTGTTCTCTTTGTAAAAAATCATAATATTTCTCAAGGCTTTGGATTGTTTCACATGAAACATTCGTTATTCTTCTAAAAAGAACTCTTTGTTCATTAACGCTTATCACAAAGATCTTTTTACAAACCTTAATAATAAAGTAGCCGCAGCAGGGGTCATCCCAGGCAAACGTGAAGCTTCACCGATACTTTTAGGCTTATTTTTCTTAAGAACATCTCTTATTTCATTAGAAATACCCGGACATTTAGTCAGATTAATACTTTCCACTAGTTTCAAACCTGAATCTCTTTTTAGAGTATCAATTTCTGACTTCTGTCTTACAATATATTTATCATATGAAGCTTTAATTCTGATTTGTTCTTTCTCACTTTTTGTTAGCTGATACACAGACAGTTCTGGCCAAACCTTCTCAATTACTTTCCAAGTAGCGTTTGTATAACCAAGAACGTTGAAAGCTGTCCTTTTTTTTCCGTCCTGGTTAATCTTTATTCCACTATCTAAGATATGTTTTGGAGAGGCCTTCAAAAGTTTTAATTTATTTTCTACCTCTGTTATTGCTTTTTTCTTCTTGTTCCACATGTTCTTTCTTATCTTACATGCTAGACCTAGTTTTATAGATTTATCCGTTAATCTCTCATCTGCATTGTCAGCTCTTAATAACAACCTATATTCTGCTCTTGACGTAAACATCCTGTATGGTTCTTCTAATCCGCCTTTTATTAAATCGTCTGTTAAAACTCCTATATAAGCTTCAGTCCTATCGAGTACAAATTTTTCCTTTCCTAAAACCTTAGTAGCTGCATTAATTCCAGCCATCAGCCCTTGTGCAGCGGCTTCTTCGTAACCTGTTGAGCCATTAATCTGACCAGCTAAAAAAAGCCCTTTAATTTTTTTTGTTTCATATGTTTCTGTTATTTCTGAACTTTCAATGCAATTATATTCTATAGCATATCCATATTTATCAACTTTAACTTTTTCTAATCCGGGAATTAATTGTAAAAATTCATCTTGCACCTCTAC
>NHJI01000027.1 GCA_002169685.1 Rickettsiales bacterium TMED211
TTTATTCCAAGAAACACCATTTATATTTCCAGTATTTTTTGCATTATTATAAACTTTTATATCTAAATCTAATTTAGCTAATTCCTCAACTAAAGAAACAAATGCTGTTTCTGCTCCGCCTGAAGGTCGTTCTCGTACTGTGAGAGAATCAAATTCAATTCCATTATCTACGATTAAAACTTTAGTCATTTTTCTTTAAGAATAAATACTTAGCATATGATAATAAAGGATAAAGTGATGCCATAATTGCTATCATCAATCCAATATTTTTTTCTTTATACCCTTTTCTCAAGATAAAACATTTCCAAAANCGAGAAAATANCCTTCTAAAATTCTTCATAGANTTTTCAGTNTTCTTTTGCTCNANAAGATCTAAAGCTCTTGCAGACGAATATTTATCAAGTTTTATAAGCATATCGGATATGTTTTTACAGTAGTAATGTTTTATAGCATTTTGAAGCGTAAAACCTTTTCTTCCTATTAGTATTAACTTTGGATGAACACGTTGTTTTCCCCATACTTTATTATCTTTCTTAAAAAGTCCAGGGTAAGATGATTTCCCAAAATACGCACCCCATCCATACTTAACAATATTTTTTCCAATGTAATTATTAACAGGAATAAGAAAGTAATCGTATATATTTCTATCAATACATTTTCTAATTTCATTTTGAAGTAATACAGGAACTCTCTCATCTGCATCAATTTCAAACACCCAAGAATTTGAACATTTTTTNATACCATAATTTCTNCGATCACCTTCAAGTTNCCATGACCCNNGAAAAATATTTTTTGTNAATTTTTTTGCTATTTCTTCAGAANTATCAGANCATNTATCTAATATAACAATAATTTCATCTGCAAAACTNATAGTTTTCAAACATTCGTTTAGTTGTTTTCCTTCATTATGAACTACGATCAATGCAGATAATTTTTTAGTCATTCTCGTTATTAAATTTATTATAAAAATCCAAGACTTTTCTTTCCACAGTTTTAAGTTCTAAACCATGCATCAGTGACTTTTTTTTTTTGTGAGAAAAGTATTTAGTATTCATTAATTCATCCGGGCTTTCAGGAGTTCTAATTGCTAATGTATTTTTGCCCCATGGATGATATTGTATAATATCACTGGGACCAAAAAGACCGACTGTTGGTATCTCTGCTGCAGCTGCTAAATGCATTAGACCAGAATCATTTCCTATAAATAAATCACAATATTTNAAGATCAAGAAAATCTCATTTAATTTAAGACTTCCAGAAAAATTTATTAGTTCATCTTTTGGAAAGTTTATTGAGATATTCTTTGCATCATCTATTTCGTTTAAAGACCCAAAGATTAGAAACTTTGGGTTCTTAAACTCATCAGAATTAATTAGTTTCTTAATAAGCTGAATAAATCTTTCTTGAGGCCATTTCTTCCCCTCCCAATTTGCNGATGGTGCCATGGCAATTAAATTTGATTCTTTTTTAACTTTTCTAATAAAGTTAATATTTTCCTTAATTAAAAGGGTTTTTTTTGAAATCTTTATTTGTGGTTCTAGAATTCTATCACCTATTATCTGAGAAGTAGATATAACTTTATGTAGTTTTTTATTTTTATTAATTCCAGAATAACAAACTCTTTTCTTTGTGAGCAAAAAAAAAGAAATTAAGGTTCCTCTCAAATCAACAATACAATCCCAAGAATTTAGACAAACCTTAAACCAAAGATAAAGCCAGTGAATAGAAAATTTTTTCTTCTTTAATGGGATTACATTTTTTATATTATCAAAACTTTCAAATAGATCAGAGGGAACTATCCCACACACATATGTAATTTCTGAATTTTTATAATGATTTCTATAATACTCAATCACTCCAGATGANAGAATACAATCACCAAGTCTATTTGAAGAAATAATTAAAATTTTTTTCATAAAATTAATTATTATAGTATAAGTTGATTATTTAAAACATTTAAAATGATTAATGAAAAAAAATATTATAAGTTAATTGACAGTGCTTTCTTTTTAATTACTGGAAAAGATAGAGTTAATTTTTTACAAGGGTTAACNTCCAATGATATCAAAAAAGTTTCTAAAAAAAAAATAATTTATTCTTCAATATTGTCTCCACANGGAAAATTTTTTTTTGATTTTTTTATCGTTGATTATGAAGATTCGCTTTTAATAGAATGTTGTAAAAATTTTAAAGATGAATTTATTGAAAGATTGTCAATTTATAAGTTACAATCCGATATTAATTTAGAGCATAAAAAAGATCTAAAGAGTTATCTTATAGGTAAAAATAACCTTGAAAAGATCACGAAAATGAACGCTGACAAAGTGAAATATTNTCATGACCCCAGATTTAAAGAAGAAATATTAAAGGTTTATTGTGATGAAGCATCTTTTTTAAGACTAAAGGAAAATTTAAATTTAACTCTATTGACTGAAAAAGAGTATGAATATTTAAGAATAAAAAACACCATTCCAAACTTTGAATATGATTCTGATAAAGCAAAATCCACACTACTAGAGCTACGATTTGACGAGCTTAATGGGATTGATTGGGAAAAAGGTTGTTATATGGGACAGGAATTAACTGCTAGGACTAAATATAGAGGAACAGTTAAAAAAAAAATATTTGGCCTTAAAATAAAAGGTAAAGTTATTGACAGAAACGTTTACTATAAAGATAAAAATATTGGAGAAATAAAAAGTTCTTTTAATGACTATGGAATTGCAATATTAAAAATAAAAGAGGTAGATGAGTGTATGAAGGTTAATGACAAACTCTCATGCAAAGGTGCCAACCTTACTCCTTTTATACCAAAATGGGGAATATGATTATTCTTTAAACGTCAAGGTAACTTTTTTCTTCAATTCTAATAAAGATTTAAAAGGGTCTTTAATCTGACCAATTTTATTTTTTATAAGGTCAATTCCTTTAGTTCCATATTGATTAATAATACTTTTTTTTATCCACTCAATATCTTGAGATGTTCTTTTTTTAATTAGGGTTTTGTTATTGTTTAACCACTTCCACCTATGACTAATAATATTTTCTAACTTTTCAAAACCTTGATTCTTATGGGATGAGACTGGAATTACTTCAATTTCCCAATTTAAATTATTTTGTATATAGCTCTTACTTGATACTAAGTCAGAAACTGTAATATTAGATAACTTTTCCAAATCACTTTTTGTTACTAATATAATATCAGGAATTTCAATTATACCAGATTTCATAAACTGCAATGTGTCTCCGCTGCCAGGTTGAACGCAATAAATCACAGTGTCAGACATATTTTCAATACTTATTTCTGATTGTCCTACCCCAACAGTTTCTATAATAACAATGTCAAAGATTGATCGTAAAACAACCATAAAAGGATATGTAAGTTCCGAGACTCCACCAAGAAAGTCTTTTGCGGCGAGTGATCTCACAAAAATCTTTGGGTCAGTTGGATCAATTTCAAGTCTCGCACGATCTCCTAAAAGAGCGCCACCTGAACGAAGGGAAGATGGGTCTATGGCTAAAACGCCTACTGAAAGACTTTTATTTCTGAAAGTGNCTATTAATTTACTAATAATTGATGATTTACCTACACCAGGAGGACCTGTTATTCCTAATACATGTCCTAAACTTTTTTTGTGGAAATTGTCTAAAATATTAGCCACACTTTTTTTCTCAAACTCAACTTCTACTTTTTCAAGTATTTTTGAAAGTTCTAATTTTGACTCTATAGAAAATTTTTTCAATTCTTCATACACTATTATAATTTTTCTAGTTTCGAGAAATCACAAACTTTATCAACTGTATGTTTCAAAAAAAATAAGAGATTTATTCTATTAATTTTTTCTTCTTTAATTTCACTATGAACTTTTATTTTATCAAAAAAATTATTTATTATTTTTGTAAGNCCAAATANTTTCTCAATACATTCACTATAATTAGAGTCAATAAAGCACTGATTGAAGAGCTGGTCTAACTCTACTATATATGAGTATAATTTTTTTTCTTCAGAACTTTTAAATAGTCCAACATTTATANTGTTATTANATTTATTATTANATAAGATTGATTCAACTCTTTTGTATGATGATATAAAGTCCTGTCCGTTTTTTTTCTTTCTAAAATCAATAATTTGTTTTGATTTTTTTAGCAACAAGTTAGGGTTTAATTCTTTATTATTAATTACGATACTGTTAATAACATCACCTGAGATTTTTATTTCTTTAAAATAACTAGTAAGTCTAGTCATAATGAAATTTAAAATCTCTTGGTTTTCAACTATAGTTGATAAGGGTTTATATTTGAATAGATCTCTACTTTCTAAGAAGATTTCAGTTATGTTTATATCAATATTACTTTCAATTACTAACCTTATAATTCCTAAAGCTGACCTTCTTAAACTATAAGGGTCTTTTGAACCGGTAGGTTTTTTACCTACAAGAAAAGCAGCATTTATATTATCTACTTTTTCAGCAATAGCCACGCAAACAGAAAACTTTGATGTTGGAATATTGTCGTTGGTAGGATTAGGAAGATACTGATCTTCNATTACTTTATACTCTTCTTCATTAAAACCTTGGAGTTTTGCGTAATAGCTTCCTACATAACCTTGTAAAGAAGGAAACTCCTTAACCATCTCTGTAGTCAAATCAGTTTTCAATAAAAGTAAAACTTTNTTCTGGTTAATCGTTAACGGAAGCTTNAGAGTTTCAGCAACTATTTCTGCTATTTTTGAAATTCGAAAAGACTTATCTTTCAGATTACCTAAATTCTCAAAGTAAGTAACCTTCTCTAATTTCTCCAGCCTATCCTCAAGTTTACATGATGAATCTTCTTTTATAAAAAATAACGCATCTTTAAACCTAGCATGTAAAACTCTTTCATTACCCTTTCTTATAATATTGTTTTTATCTTCATAATGGTTACTGATAAAAGCAAAAACATCACTTAAATTATTCTCTTTATCTTTAAAAGAAAAATATTTCTGTTGGTCAGATAATACTGTGACTAAAAAATTTTCAGGCATAGAGAAGAAACTTTTATCGAACTTTCCCCATAAGACATTCGGGTTTTCAACTAAACTTGAAACTTCATTTATTAATTTTTGATCAGAATTAATTTTTAAATTAAATTTTTTACAAATATCACCAAGCTTTGAAAGGATTATATCNTTTCTANAGGTGTCTTCAATTACAACATTATTGTCATCCAAATAAGTTTTATATTCGGAAATAGATTTAATTTTTTTATCTTTACTTGAGTATAAATAATTTCCAGTAGTTGTTGAAGTCGAGTTTATATNCGCGAAATTAAATTTAACTATCTCCTCACCAAAAATGCATAAAATTTTTTTTATAGGTCTAATCCATTTATCTTTATTATCACCCCATCTCATAGATTTTTTCCACCCAAAACTTTTTAATNCTTGAGGGATGAAATTAGATAGAATCTTNTCTAATTTCTCTGGTGGAAGTTCTTTCACAAGAAANAAATATTCCTTTCCTTTAATCTCCTCGATAATAAGATTATTTATACTTTTTAATTTATTAGCTCCTAAAAAGCCATCTATAGCAGTTTTATTGGCTGATTTTGAAGGTCCTCTTAATTTTTTTATTTCAATATCTGTCTCTCTTGGTAGATTACTAACAATTACGATTAGTCTTCTTGCCGTGGAAAAAATTTCAATTTTACCAAACTTAATTTTTCTTTGGTTGAAGAAATTTAAAAAAATTTCGTATAAAATTTTTTTTCCTTCAATCTGTGATTGCGGTGGAATCTCTTCACCATATATTTCTAACAAAAAATCAGTCATTACTATTTTCTAACCAGGCTTCACAACATTTCTTTGCTAAAGTTCTCACTCTGAGTATATAAGCTTGTCTTTCAGAAACTGAGATTAAACCTCTGGCATCTAAAAGATTAAAGGCGTGACTTGCTTTAATACAGAATTCATACGCTGGTAGTGTTAAATTTATATCTAGTAGTTTTTCACAGCTTACTTCATAATCGTTAAAATTAGAAAAAAGAATTTCNTGCGATGTGCCAATGAAGTTAAATTCTGAGAATTGTCTNTCATTATCTAAAAAAAGGTCCCCATATCNAGTTCCATTATTATCCCACAATATATTAAAAACATTATCAGCTCCTTGGATATACATAGCAAGTCTTTCTAGACCATATGTAAACTCAACACTTACTGGTTTACAATCTAGACCNCCAACCTGTTGAAAATATGTGAATTGTGAGACTTCCATTCCATTACATTGCACCTCCCAACCCATTCCTGCTGCACCAAGTGTAGGACTTTCCCAATCATCTTCAATAAACTTTATATCATTCTTAGTAGGGTCTATATCTATATACTTTAAACTTTCTAAAAAAAGGTCCTGNGAGTTTTTTGGTGATGGTTTTAAAATTACTTGCATCTGAAAATATTGTTGCAGTCTATTGGGATTTTTACCATATCTCCCATCNCCTGGCCTTCTACAAGGTTGAACATAAACAGCATTCCATGGTTTCTTTCCTAGGCTTTTTAAGGATGTTGCTGGATGAAAAGTTGCCGCACCCATCTCTAAATCGTATGGCTGTAAGATCAAACAACCATTTTTAGACCAAAANAACTGAAGCTTTGTTATAATATCTTGAAAAGTAATCATTTATATTAANAATTNAAAAAAATCATNTNCATTNTTGAAAAANTTTATTATAAGCGAATATATATAAAAATCATATATTATAAAAACATCAATTTTTTTAATAATAATTTTTTTTCGTACCAACGATCATGAAAAAGCTTAAGCTTNTAACAAATAATAGCCCTCAAGAAGAAAATAAATCTTTAGCACAAATCATTAAATGGTTAAATGATGATATTTTGAAAGTTAATTCCATAATTTTAGATAAAATGACAAGTAAGGTACCACTTATATCTCAACTAAGTGGATATATAATTTCATCAGGGGGCAAAAGAATTAGGCCGCTGTTAACACTCGCCACCTCACGGCTTTGCAAATACAACGGTGAAAGGCATATAAATTTGGCCGCGAGCATTGAGTTTATTCATACAGCTACACTACTCCATGATGATGTTGTGGATGAAAGCTTACAAAGAAGAGGTAAAACNACCGCTAATATTGTTTGGGATAATAAATCAAGTATTTTAGTGGGAGACTTTCTTTTGAGTAAAGCATTTAGATTAATGATAAAAGATGGTTCTCATAGGTGCTTAGATATATTGTCAAAAGCATCAATAGAAATTTCTCAAGGNGAAGTATTACAACTTTTAACTAATAATAATATTCAGACATCAGAATCNCAATACTATGATGTCATAATGGCTAAAACAGCAGAATTATTTGCTGCAGCGTGTAATGTTAGCGGTGTAATTGCTGAGGTAAGCAATGAAAAAGAAAATGCATTATATGAATATGGAAAATATATTGGTATGGCTTTTCANATAATTGATGATACTNTAGATTATTGTTCNGTAAATAATGANTTTGGTAAAAATATTGGTGATGATTTCAAGGAAGGNAAAGTTACAATTCCTATAATNCTNGCTTATACAAGAAGNACAAAAAGAGAAAAANATTTTTGGTTGAAAGTNATTAATGAAAAAAATCAGTCAGATAAAGATCTNANTGAAGCTCTTAATATNATAAAAAAATATGNTNCNATNNGAGACTGTTTTGAAAAAGCTAGNCATTTTTCCTTAATGGCTAAAGATTCTCTTGGTCCATTTGANAANTGTTTTGAAAAACAACAATTAATTAATCTTGCAGACTTTTCAGTTAAAAGAGCNTANTNAAATTATATTCAAATAGTGGAATAAAAATTGCANNNAAATNNTTATGATTCCNANTAAANTTTTAAATAAAAAAGACTATTTCAAAGTAAAGTTCCTTGAATTTATCTCAAAAAAATACTTATTAATTTTAATAATTTTCTCTGTTGGGTTTTTTTTTATTTAATTTTTTGTTTAATAAATCTGATTAAATATTAGATTTACCAATATGGATGAAAAGAATAGATTAACTAAAAGAATAAAAAGATATGCAAATCTCGGCTCCTCTGCAGGTTTATTAGCACTAAAATTTGCAAGCTCTAAGTTTTTAAATAGTGATACAGATTTTTCAAATGCTTCGCAGCTCTCAGAAATGTTGGGAAACCTGAAAGGGCCTATTATGAAAATAGCTCAGTTGCTGTCTACTATTCCTGATCTTTTACCAATTGAGTATACACAAGAATTAACGAAGCTGCAATCAAATGCCCCGCCGATGGGGTGGAATTTTGTGAAAAGAAGGATGAGATCTGAATTAGGAGGTGATTGGGCAAAAAAATTTATAAAATTTAGTAAAGAACCTTTTGCAGCCGCTTCTTTAGGACAAGTACATAAGGCAACTAATATCGATAATAAAATTCTAGCTTGCAAATTACAATATCCTGATATGGAGTCTATTGTTGAAGCAGATATAATTCAGTTAAGCCTAATATTTTCAATTTATAAAAAAATAGACCCTAGTATTAACACTCAAAACATCAAGAAAGAAATTTCAATTAGAGTTAGAGAAGAGTTAGACTATAATAATGAACGAAAAAACCTAAAGCTTTACAAGAGTCTTCTCAAGGATAATATGGAAGTTCATATTCCTAATGTTATAGATTCAATATCAACAAAAAAACTAATCTCCATGGAATGGCTTAATGGAGAAAATCTATTAAATTTCAAATCTGCAAAAAAAGAAATTAGAAAAAAAATTGCTATCAACATGTTTAATGCTTGGTATTTTCCATTTTATAAAGGCGCAATAATTCATGGTGATCCGCATCTTGGAAATTATACGATAAGAAAAGATGGTTCTGTTAATCTATTAGACTTTGGATGTATTAGAGTTTTTAGACCTGAATTTGTTCAAGGTGTGATTGATCTATACTTTGCAATACTGAAAAATGACACTGAACTTGCTGTAAATGCCTATGAGAGTTGGGGTTTTGAGAATATATCAAAAAAGCTTATTGAAGTTCTCAATATTTGGGCAAAGTTTTTGTACTCACCTTTACTGGAAAATAAGGTCAGAAAGATGCAAGAAACAAATTCCACTGCATATGGTGCAGAAGTAGCATCAAGAGTGCATAAGGAGTTAAAAAAAATTGGGGGAGTAAAACCACCCAAAGAGTTTGTTTTTATGGATAGAGCTGCTATTGGCTTAGGTTCTGTTTTCTTACACCTAGATGCGGAAATTAATTGGTATAAATTATTTCACTCAATAATTGAGAATCACAATATCGAGGATATCAAAGTTCTTCAAAAAAAAGAGCTTTTGAAGGCTGGTCTTACAAAAAGGGACTAAATTTTTTTGCATAACCTTCTGCTTCAGATAACCATTTATCTACCTCTGCCATTGTTTTTCCCATATCTTTAGAATCATCTTCTAACCAGATTTTAAAAGTATAACCATAAATAATAAACATAATATTTAGTTTAAGAAAATCGAAAACATAATTATTTTTTGCGTTAGATATTTCTAAGAATAAGTCTAATGAATTAAATATTTTTTTAGTAAGCTTTTTTAGTACTTTAGGTTCATGTTTCAACTGTTTAAGGAGAATATCAAGAGATTTTTTATATGGGGACAACTTTTCAAATCTAATCATAATAAGTTCGAATATATTATCCTTAACAGGGTTTTGGCTAAACTCATTTAGATCAACTTCTTTAATAACTTGTTCATCAATCATCTCACTAAAACTTTCTATCAATTTTGTTTCATCTTTAAAAAAAAAAATTAAATCTTCTATTTTAATTGATTCCTCCTTTGCAAGTTTTTCTAAAGAAAAATCATTCCACCCTTTTTCTTCAATTAACTTAAAAGCAAGTTTGATATAGCTTATTTTTTTATTACTATTTTTTTTCATTTGAATTTTTAATTTTAAGTTGTAATTGAATTACTAATATATATCATACTAGATACAAATTATATTGGGAGAAAATAAATGATAAAACAATTTTTTTTATTAACCATGAGCTTAATTTTAATAACAGGTATCAATAACTTACACGCCGGAGATCCAGTAAAAGGGAAAAAAATATTTAAAAAATGTGCAGCGTGTCATAATGTTGCTTCTGGAGCAAAGCATAAAACTGGTCCAAATCTTTACGCTATCTATGGTGCAAAAGCTGGGGTTGCAGAAGGTTATAAATATTCAAA
>NHJI01000028.1 GCA_002169685.1 Rickettsiales bacterium TMED211
ATAAATATTAATCCATTTACACCTAATTCTTCTGGCAAACCTAATGGTAAGTTAATTTCATTTCTAAGAACTATATATTGTTCTCCTCCAAGAGCATCTCCCGAAATTGAATCACGTGGTCCAATACCATGATTTTTAAACCCTCTAATCTGATCTCCAGATAAGAAAATTCTATTATTAATTTTAACATCATTTATCGGCATAATATATCCTATTTCAAGAAAATTTGATGCAATGATATCTTCAAATATCTTATAAAAACTCATGGCCTTGAATTCTGTTTGCATATGCCTCGTATTTCCTCCAAGGCCATAAAAATCAACATCAAATCTAATTCTATAACCATCAGTTGGATTTAATCTGTCGTTTAATTTGTCATACTGTAAAGCTTGTCCAAACATTGAGGTTGTATATTTTCCTTCTTGAGCTTGAATAAATCTGGATGTAGATGGATCGATATCATGTATTTTATCTCTTTTTAGTGTGTAACTACTAAAATGTCTAAAATCATCAAGTATTTCATAACCAGTTCTCACTTTAAATCCAACACTATTTTGTTTATAACCACTGTATGATTTATTATTTCTCCTCACATTAAAAATATCAAATCCTGCAGCTATATCTTTTTCCATGAAGTAGGGTTCTGTATATGATAAATCAATACTAGATTTTCTAGTAGCTAAACCTAAAGTAAGACTTAATTCCTTTGCTTCTCCAAATAAGTTAGCTTCTTTTATTCCCACATTACCAATTGCTCCATCAAGTGAAGAAAAACCTGCCCCAACTGAAAATTCACCTGTTGATCTTTCTGTGATCTCTAAGTCAACTATCGTCTTATTAGTTTCAGGAATTTCATCATAATTGAGTGTAACTGATTCAAATAAACCAATCGATTTTAGGTTTCTTTCAGTTTGATCTAATTTTGTTAAATTAAATGCATCTCCTTCTACTAGTTCCACTTCTCTTCTAATAACTTTATCATGTGTTTTTAAATTTCCTGTTATATTAATTCTTTCTACATAAAATTTTTGCCCCTCTGAAACAACAAAAGTTACTTCAACTTTATTTTTTCCTACTTTTTTTAGTTTTGGTCTAATGTTTACAAAAGCAAACCCAAATTCAGAAGCCTTTTTAACCAAGTTATCTATACTTCTCTCAAGTTTCTTTGAACTAAACCAATCATTTTTTTCTTGTTTTATTAATTTCTCGGTTTTTATATTATTAAAACCTTTAATTTTACTCTCTAAACCAACTTTTGTAACTTTGTATCGTTTCCCTTCATATAATTTAAAGTTGATAATAAAATTTTTACTTGTTGAGACTAATTGAGATGTTGTTGATAATGTTCTGAAATCAATATATCCATTATCAAAGTAGTATTTTTTTAATAGATCTTTATCATAGTTAATCCTATCATTATCAAATTTATCGCTAGAGCTCCAAAATTTATACCACCTACTCTCTTTAGAATAGATGACATCCTTTAAAATTGAGTCTGAAAACTCTTTATTTCCTAAAAAGTTTATTTTTTTAATTTTAGCTTCTAAACCCTCATTTATTTCAAAAACTAGATTTACTCGATTTTCATCAAGTTTTATTTTTTTTGGCTCAATACTTACAGAAAAAAAACCTAACCTCTTATATAAATTTTGTATTTTCAAAACATCATTTTTAATTTTATCTATAGAAAAAACATTCCTTACTTTTAATGAAATTTCATCAGCTAGCATGTCATCCTTAATTTCTGAGTTTCCTTCAAATGCAATCTTATTTATAATCGGATTCTCAATCACCTTGATGTAAACTTTATTTCCACTTTTTGATATTTTAACATCTTGATAATAACCAGTAGAATATAAATTTTTTACTGCATTACTTAGTGCTTTTTGATTAGTGACTTTAAATTCTTTAATTTTTGAATCTCTGATAATGACACCAGAATCAAGTCTAAGATTACCTTGAACAAATATCTTTTTTGTAGAAGGCTTATAATTCTCTATTGAAGTATTTTTTACTTTAATTTTTTTTGTTTGTACTTTTAACCCAGGTAAAGAATAATTCGAATTATAACTTGATGATGGTGTTCCAGGGTAGTAATCTTGGGAGTTTGCTTTTACATAAGACAATAATAAGGTTAGAATGAAAAATAAAGATCGAGAATAATTTCTGATAATAAGCATAACCTTATTCTTTATTTTTTCTAATTAAAAAATCTTGAAATATCATTATATGTTGCGAATAACATTAAAGATATCAATGCAAAAAAACCAAAGCTTTGAAGTATTTCAAGGGCTTTTTGATCGATTGGACTTCCTTTTACATATTCTATTAAATTAAATAATAAGTGACCGCCATCAAGAAGTGGAATAGGAAACAAATTTATTAAACCTAGGTTAAGCGATATTATAACCATAAACCATAATGTACTTTGCATACCTTTATCCCAAAAGTCTGAAGATAATTCTGCTATTCTAATTGGTCCACCTAGTTCATCTGAACTTCTTTCACCTTTAAAAATTTCAAAAATTCCTTTCAATGTAGCAACTGTAAAATAATAAATTTGTCCCAAAGAATGATTAATTGATTCTAACAAACCTAAAGTAGTTAAATCTCTCTCATCGCCTTTGATTCCAATAACACTATTTTCAACTATTAAGTTAAAATCTAAAATTTTATTATTTCTATTTACTGTAATAACAACTTCTTGATTATTATATTTTCCAATTTTTTTACTCAAATCAGAAAATTTTAAAATTTCTTCATTATTCACACTTAATATAATGTCACCAACTTCCATACCACTTTTACTTGCCGATAAATTTGGTATAATTTCAGAGATAATTGGTTTTACAGATGGAGTACCATATATAAAGTTCATAATTAACAATAATAAAAAAGAAAAAAGATAGTTTGCTAAAGGTCCTGCAAAAAGAATAGCTGACCTCTGTCCGATAGATTTATTGTGAAAAGATAACTCCTTTACAACCTTGCTAGTATCTTCTGATTTAGTGCTTGCTTCATCAGCATCACCATGCATTTTAACATAACCACCGAGTGGGATCAGTGAAAACTTCCATCTCGTACCCGATTTATCATTAAATCCAAATAACTCTTTCCCAAAACCGATAGAGAAAACTTCAACTTTTACATTATTCATTCTTGCTAACGTGTAATGACCAAGCTCATGTACAAATACTAAAATTGTTAATATTACCAGAAAAGGTAAAACGCTATTAATAAAATTTGTTAGTAATTCTAGTATCATTAAAAGGCCTCCATAGTTATGATTCTAATTTAATAAACTTTCTCAGCTATTNNCCTTGCTNGAATATCTACATCCAAAACTTCTTCTATACTAGTTATTTCANAGATATTAGACTTATTTAAGGTTAAATCAACTATTTTTGTAATTGANAGGAATGNAATCTTATTTTCTAAAAATGCTCCCACTGCAATTTCATTTGAAGCATTGAGTATTGCCGGAGCACTTCCCCCTGTTTTNATAGCATTAATGGCTAGATTTAGAGCAGGAAANGTATTNTTATCTGGCTTTTGAAAAGANAGATCACNTAAAAATGCNAAATCAAGTTTTTTTATAGGNGCAGAAATTCNTTTNGGNTANCCTAATGCGTATGCGATTGGAGTTTTCATNTCAGGTGTNCCCATTTGNGCTAAAACAGAACCGTCAGAGTATTCAACACAAGAATGAACAATTGATTGNGGNTGGACNAAAACTTCAATTTNNCTAATAGGCATATCAAANANGTAGTNGGCTTCNATGAATTCAAGACCTTTATTCATNAGAGTNGCTGAATCAACNGAAATTTTNTTTCCCATTTCCCAATTTGGATGTAAAACCGCNTCACNAGGAGTTATATTCATAAGTTCATGTTTNTGTTTCCCTNTAAANGGNCCTCCAGAAGCAGTTAAAATTATTTTTTCAATTTCATTAATATTNGAACNCTCAAAAACTTGAAAAATAGCATTATGTTCTGAATCAATNGGTAAAATTTTTGATTTGTTATTTATTAAAATTTTTTTTAATATATTGCCAGAACAAACAAGGCTTTCCTTATTAGCTAAACCTATGTCGATTCCTTTTTTTGCGGCCTCAATTACTGGTAATAGCCCAGCTGATCCAACAATTCCAGCCATCACAAAATCAACTTCAAACTCTAATATATCTACAAGTGAGTCTTTACCGCTTAAAATAGTTAAATCCTCATCAGAGTTCTCGCTTGAAAATTTTTTAAATGCGTCATAATCTTTTATAGCAACTACTTTAGGTTTATGAATTTTAACCTGTTTTAGGAGTTCTTTGTAATTTTTATTAATTGTTAATCCAACTAGCTCAAACTTATCAAGGTGACAACATAAAACATCTAAAGTTGACTTCCCTACGGAGCCGGTTGAACCATAAATAGTTATTTTTTTTTTCATTTTAAATTACTAAAGATTAAAGAAATTAATAAAATTTATTTGCAAGATATTAAGTATAAAAATAAAAGTTGTTAATAAAATAGCTCCGTCTAATCTATCAAGTATACCGCCGTGACCAGGAATTAAGTTACTACTTTCTTTTATAAAACATAAACGTTTAAAATATGATTCAATAAAATCACCTACTTGACAGATAAGTGAAAAAAGAACAATCAAACTAAAAACACCTATATTAATTAAAGCATTTTCAAAAAAAAACTCACAAAATACTAACGAAAATAAAATACTTCCCACAAGACCTGACCATGTCTTTTTTGGGCTTATTCTTTTAGAAATCTTTGGTCCTTTTATTGATTTTCCTATAACATATCCCCCGATATCAGTTGCAATGGTAATTATAAATATTATCATAAAATTAATTATTAATTGATCAATTTTTTGTAAATATATAAAACAAAAAAAAGGCAATGATAAATAAACCAACCCTAAGTATTTATATATATTTTTTTTTAAAGTTAAAATTAAATAAAGAAAATAAATTAATATAAAAGAAATAAATAAAAATTCAAAATTCTTATATAAAATTAGAAGTATTTGAATACAAAAAATGTGAAAATAATCTGTAACTGTTAATTTTACCCTAGTTAAAAAAAAATTATTTAATATTTGATCCTTTTTATCTAATAGTCTACTAGACGTTCTAAAACTATTCAGTCTGAAAAATTCCCATAAAGCAAAAAAAGAAAGAAAATGTATAAAAAAAAAAGTAAAAAATAATTGATTATTTATGGCAAAAAATAGAAATATGAATATAAAGAACGAGGATATAACTCTTTGTTTTAACATTACGTAATTATTTCATTATCTTTGCCGAACCTTCTTTTTCTTTTTATATAGTTATTTATTGCTAATTGAAATTTAGACGAATTGTAATCAGGCCACAATGTTTTTGTAAAGTATAGTTCTGAATAAGCAATCTGCCACAAAAGAAAGTTTGAAAGTCGTTGTTCTCCTGATGTCCTTATTACTAAATCAGGGTCAGGGATATTTGCTGTCATTAACTTTTTTTTAAACAGATTTTCAGTAATTTTTTTAGTTTTACAGCTACAAAATTTCTCTACAGCATTAATTATCTCTAATCTTGAACCATAACCTAATGCTAAAACAAAATAAAGGTTAGTGAAATTTTTAGTTTTATCTTTAAAATTATATAATTTATATTTTATTGAATCACTAAATTTATCTAAATTTCCAATAAAAGAAAAATTTATCTTATTTTTTTTAAAGTTATCAATTTCAGTATCTAAATAAAATTTAAGAAGATTGTGCAAATCATTAATTTCAGTTGGTTTTCTATTCCAGTTCTCAGTTGAAAAACTATAAAAAGTAAGATACTTGATTCCAAGTTTAAGAGATTTTTTAACAATTTTTTTAATAACAGTTGAACCCATTTTATGGCCATCAATAATTGGTAAAGCTTTTTTCTTGGCCCATCTCCTATTTCCATCCATGATAAATGCAACATGTTTAGGAATATTATGTGCTTTTAATAGATTATTCATCAAACTTGTAAAATATCTTTTTCCTTTTCAGAATAAATCTCATCAATTCTTAAAATAATTTTGTCTGTTAATATTTGAACTTGCTCTGAATAATCAAACATCTCATCTTGAGAAATTTCTTTATCTTTCTCTAATGACTTAATTAAGTCCATAGTATCCCTTCTAATATTTCTAACAGAAACCTTTGAGTCTTCAGCATATTTTGAGGCAAGTTTAACAATTTCTTTTCTTCTATCTTCTGTTAAATCCGGTATTGGAAGTCTAATAAGGTTGCCCTCAGTCATTGGGTTTAGACCTAAATTAGAGGACCTAATTGCATTTTCTACAGCAGATACCAAAGAATTATCCCATACTTGGACAGTTAAAAGCCTTGCTTCAGGAACACTTATGTTAGAAACTTGAGAAATTGGAACTTTTGAGCCGTACGCATCCACTAGAACAGGTTCTACTAATCCAACAGAAGCTCTTCCTGTTCTTAATCCAGAAAACTCTTTTTTTAATACAACAACAGATTTCTCCATTTTCTCTTTAGTATTTGTTATGTCAAATTTCATAGAAAAATTAGCTAATTATTGTGAAGTTTCCTTTTCCATTACTTACTTTTATCAGTGAATTTTCTTCAAGCAAAGAAAAAACAATTATTGAAATTTTATTTTCTCTTGAAAGTGATATTGATGCAGTATCCATAATCTTCAAATCATTTTTAATAACCTCATCGTAGCTAATATTTTTAAATTTTTTTGCTTTCTCATTTGAAACTGGATCTGAGTCATAAATACCATCTACTTTCGTAGCTTTAAATATAACATCGCACTTCATTTCTGATGCTCTTAACGCAGCAGCAGTATCTGTCGTAAAGTATGGGTTTCCAGTTCCCGCTGCAAAAATAACAATTCTTCCTTTTTCAATATGTCTTATTGCCCTTCTTCTTATATAAGGCTCACAAATGGTATCCATTTTTATAGCAGACAAGACTCTTGTTGGAATTTTTAATTTCTCTAGGGAGCTTTGAAGTAAAAGAGAGTTTATAACAGTAGCCATCATACCAGTATAATCCGCAGATGTCCTATCCATACCCTTTGAGTGTCCTGAAGAGCCTCTAAAAATATTACCTCCTCCAACAACAATGGAAATTTTTATACCTCTGTTATAGATATCAGAGATTTGTTTTGTGATACTGTCAATAGTTGGAATATCGATACCGAAATCGGTATTACCCATCAGAGCTTCACCTGATAATTTCAAAAGGATATGTTTAAAAACAAAATTTTTCAAGTTAAGAAATAATTAGCTTATGCATTTTCTCCAACTTTAAATAAAGTGAAGCTTAATATTTTAAAATCTTTACTATGAGTTTTATTATTATTTTCAACATAACTTTTAATCTTAACTTTATTTTCCATTACAAAAAACTGCTCCATTAAACATACTTCTTCATAGAACTTATTAATTTTACCTGCTATTATTTTTTCAACTATTTCTTGAGGTTTACCAGAATTCTTCATTTGCTCTAAATAAATATTTTTCTCTCTTTCTATCATGCCTTTATCTAAATCATCTGAAGTCAAGGATTTTGGGTCTGTTGCAGCTATATGCATACAAATATTTTTTGCAAAACTTTGTTGATCGACAGTATTTTCAGTACAGGAATAACAAAGTATTACACCTATTTTACCAGAAATCTCATTAGCCGAATTATGAATATATTTCTGAACATATATCTCATCACCACCAATATACTTTAACCTTTTAATTACTAAATTTTCACCAACTTTAGAAATCATCGAAGTTAGTTCGTCTTTTACCTTCAAGGATGAATCATTCATTGAAATTTCATTAATATCGTCAATGTTATTAATTTTTTTTTCAACAACTAAATCCGAAATTCTCTTACAAAAGTCTTGAAAATCTTTATTTCTAGCAACAAAATCTGTTTCAGAGTTTATTTCAATAATTGATGCACAGTCATCTTTCATTGATATAGTAATCAAACCTTCTGATGCATCTCTAGCTGATTTTTTTTGAGCAGTACTTATTCCTTTCTTTCTTAGCCAATCAACAGCACTGTCTATTTCCCCTTTTGTTTCTTCCAGTGCTTTTTTACAATCCATCATCCCGGCACCAGTTTTTATTCTTAAATTTTTAATTTTTTCTGAAGTAATCATAGTTTTAAATTAAGTTTAATTAATAAGAAGTTATTTAATTTATTATTATATACCTTATTTTTTTTCGTTTAAATCAGACTTTATATTTTTTCTAGATTCAATAATTGTATCAGAAATAATTGTACAATAATATTCGATTGATCTCATTGCATCATCATTTCCAGGAATAGGGTAATCAATACCATCGGGGTCTGAGTTTGAATCTAGAACTCCTATAATAGGGATACCCATTTTAACTGCTTCCTTNACAGCAAGAACCTCNCTATTAGTATCAATAATAAAAAGGAGATCAGGTCTACCATTCATATNTTTAATNCCACCAAGTGCTTTATTTAATTTNTCAACCGANTTTTCGAATTGGAGAGTTTCCTTTTTNGTATATGTAAANCTTTGTTCTTCTAATATAACTTCAAGGTCTTTTAACCTTTTAATTGAATTTTGTATTGTATCCCAATTAGTTAACATTCCGCCAAGCCACCTATTATTTATATAATATTGCTCACATTTAATTGCTGAANTGGAAATAATTTCAGAAGCTTGTCTCTTGGTGCCAACAAATAAAATATTTTTATTTTGAGAACTAAATTTTTTAACTANNTCTAGAGCATTTCTAAAAGANTTNACNGTTTGNTGAAGGTCAATTATGTGTATTCCATTTCGTTCACCAAAAATATAATTTTNCATTTTTGGNTTCCATCTTTTGGTTTTATGACCAAAATGAATACCAGCNTCTAATAANTTTTTTATTGTTACTTTACTAACGTCCATATTTNCACCCCGGTTTTACTTCCACAATGCNAAACAAACACCGGCGTATTTGCATTGTGTGTGAATTATTAAAAATGTAAATTACACCTTAATATNAAATACTTCAAGTTTTAATTTAATCTTTTAATAGCTTTAATTCCATCAATTTTTTTTAAAGTATTTATAAAACCGAGGTCAATATCAAACCTCTCTTTTGTTTTAATATTTAATTTATANTTATCTTTTTTAACTATAAAATCTATAACATTTTCACCCCCTTTTCTTTCATTTAATAGTAACGAAAATGAGTCCATATCTAGCTTAGAAAAATTCATTTCTACTATAAGACCATAATTATCAAACTTTTGATTTAGATCTATTGTTTCAATTCCATTACAACTTAACCTAATGAAATTATTATTTTTTGTTAATTCAAAATTAATCTTACAAAAAGAGTTTTGTTTTAATAATGGCTTTATTTTCTCTAAGACATCGGAAAAACATATTACTTCTAGTTCGTCTGTATCATCTGATATACTTAAAAAAGCATATTTATTCCCATTTTTGGATTGTCTTTCGTTAATATGGTTAATGACAACTAAAGAGCTAAAGTTTTTCTTTCTTTCATCAAAATCTTTANTCAGNNTNTTAANAATTTCTAGTTTAATAAAACCNTTANNAGAAAANAAATTTTCATAATATGTTATTGGNTGTTGAGTTAAATAAAATCCAATTGATTCTTGTTCTTTTTTTAATTTAGTAATGANATCCCATTGTTTAAANTCATNAGAGTTAAAATGTNCATCTTCATATTTTTNTTCATCAAACAAACTATCCTGAAATTTATTTTTATGAAAATTAACATTGAACTTAATTATTTTTTCTAAATTTTTCTCGAGATAATTCTGATTACTTTCAATTGAGNCTAAAGAGTTTGAGTAGATTAAGTTTTCTAATTGCCGTTTATTAAGAATTGTATTTTCTACTCTTTTTAANAAATCTATTAATGAAGAAAANTTNCCATTTTTTTCTCNTTCATTNACTAGTTCTTTAATAGANCATTCTCCTATATTTTTAATTGCACCAAGTGCATAATTAATTCCAACTGATTGACTTCCTTCATTATAACTAACTGTAAATGATTGGAATGATTTATTTATATCTGGCTGATTGATTTTAAAGCCTAACCTTTTTACTTCCTTACAAAAAACATTTAATTTTTCTATATTGTTCATATCACATTCCATTGACGCACAAAAAAACTCTAAGGGATAGTGAGCTTTTAAAAATGCAGTTTGATAAGAAACCAGAGAATAAGCAGCAGCATGACTTTTATTAAACCCATACCCCGCAAATTTCTCTACTTCATTAAATAANTCTTCTGCTTTAATTTCATTAATATTGTTTTTAACGCAACCACTAATAAATTCTTTTTTCTGTGCTATCATTTCACTAGCAATTTTTTTTCCCATTGCTCTTCTAAGTAAGTCAGCTTTAGCAAGGCTAAACCCAGCAAGTTTTTGTGCAATCTCCATTACTTGTTCCTGGTAAACCATGATTCCGTATGTTTCACTAAGAATTTGGCTTAAATCCTCATGAATATATTTGATTTCTTCGTTTGAATTTTTTCTACTTACGTAAAGTGGAATATTGTCCATCGGACCAGGNCTGTATAACGAAACAATTGCTATAAGATCTTCAAAACGATCCGGCTTAATTTGTTTGATTGTTTCGCGCATTCCTTTACCATCAAATTGAAAAACACCTATCGTCTCACCAGACTTTAGCAAGTCAAAAGTTTTTTTATCATTTAATGGTAAAGCACTTAAATCAATTTTTTTTTCCCTTTCAAATAATAATTTGATAGTTTTAGATATAATGGTCAGTGTTTTCAAACCTAAAAAATCAAACTTTATAAGTCCAGCTTTTTCAACATACTTCATTGAAAATTGAGTTGCCGGAAAATTTGATTTAGAGTCTATATATAAAGGTAAGATATTTACCAAAGGTTTATCTGAAATAACCACACCTGCGGCATGTGTTGAAGCATGTCTCAAAAGCCCTTCTAATTCTAAAGAAATTTGAAATAACTTTTTTATATTGGAGTCATTAGTTATTATTTCCTTTATTTTATCATCAGTTTCTATCAAATCTCTAAGACTAGCAGGATTAGACGGGTTAAAAGGTATTAATTTACATATCTTATCTACTTGGTCATATGGTATTTGTAATACTCTTCCAACATCTCTTAAAGCAGCTCTGGCTTGAAATGATCCAAATGTAATGATCTGTGCCACATTTTCTTTTCCATATTTTTCTTGAACATACTTTATAACGTCATCTCTTTTTTCCATGCAAAAATCTACATCAAAGTCTGGCATTGAGACTCTTTCAGGATTAAGAAACCTCTCAAATAACAATCCAAATCTTATGGGATCTATATCTGTGATAGTTAATGTCCATGCTACTAATGATCCAGCACCTGANCCTCTTCCTGGTCCAACTGGAATATTGTTTTTTTTTGCCCATTTAATGAAGTCTGCTACAATTAANAAATAACCTGCGTAACCCATTCTTGAAATAATACCAAGCTCATAGTTTANTCTTTGGATATAAGNACCNTTATTTTTTTTAACATATGAAAATTTTTTAAATATAGCATTTAGTCCATGTATAGAAGTATTTTTTAAAGATAAATCTTCATCTTTTATTCCATTTATTTTTGGTAGTTTTGGTTCTTTTTCTGTTAAAAAAAAAGAACATTTTTTAGCATAATTGATTGTATTACTTATTGCTTCAGGAATATCAGAGAATAGTTCGATCATTTCTTTTGGTGATTTCAAATAGCTATTTATTGAAGCTTTTTTTCTATTTTCTGAATCAATATATTTTTGTTGTGAAATAGATAGTAATGCATCATGAGACTCGAATTTACTTTTATTAAGGAAATAGTTCTCATTTGTAGCAACTAAAGGAATTTTTTTTTCAAATGATAAATTTATTAAAAAATCNAGATATTTGTTTATTTCATTAAATTCATTTTTTTGTATTTCTAAATAAAAATTATTTCCAAAATTTAAGCTAAGTATATTTATTATTTCTAAAGATTTATCTTTTCCATAATATAAAAAATTCTTCTTAACTAACCCATCATCACCTCCTGATAGACAAATTAAACCTTCTTTATGTTTTTTTATTTCTTCAATTGTTACAAATGGTTTATTTGCTCTATTTTTTCCCAAAAAAGATAGAGAAACTAGTTTGGATAAATTTTCATACCCTTTTGAATTACAAACTGAAAATAATACATCACCTATTTCATAATTTTGATCTATAATATTCAAATTACATGAGACTATAGGTTGTATTCCACTCTTAATACATTCTANAGAAAACTCCATACAACCAAATAANTTNCCTTTATCAGAAATACCTATAGCTGGANNATTATTNTCTCTACAAAATGAGGTTAAATCNNNTAATCTTAATGCTCCACTCGAAAGTGAGAATTGAGTATAGTTTCTTATATGAATAAAATTATTTGTACTCAATCAACTTTCCTTTTTCAATTTTATAGCATATGTCAAAATATGATAATAATTCAATATTATGAGTAGCAGTAATTGTAGTAGCTTTTTGTTTTTTTGATAAATTTATAATTAGTTTAAAAACTTTTTTTGCATTTAAATCATCTAAACTTCCAGTCGGTTCATCTGCAAGAATAATTAATGGTTTTTTTATTAAAGCTCGCAAAACTGCCACTCTTTGCTGTTCTCCTCCCGAAAGTAATGAAGGTTTTATCTGCATTCTTGTTTTCAAACCTAAATCTATTAGTAATTCCTGCGCTTTTAAAATCGATTCTTTATATGAAATTCCATTTAAAATTAATGGTAGTGCTACATTTTCTTCACATGTAAAGTCTTCAAGTAATTGATTATTTTGAAAAATAAAACCAATATTATTTCTTCTAAAATTAGTCTTTTCTTCTAGATTAAATCCTTCACAGTCTAAATTATTAATCTTGATTCTTCCTGAAGTTGGGTTTTCTAAAAGTCCTATTAAATTAAGTAATGTGCTTTTTCCTGATCCTGACGGACCAATTAATCCCACATTGCAAAAATTATCAAGTTTAAGTGAGAGATTATCTAAAACTTTAATAGACTCATTTCCTTGTTTATAAATCTGAGAAATATTACTTAAAGCTAACAATTATTAATTACTCCATCTTAATTAAATGAATAGGTTGAATTTCTGAGGCTTTATATGATGGATAAATTGTAGCAACAAAAGACAGAATTAGAGATATACTTACTATAGTAATGACCTCAGTATAATCTATAATAACTGGCAGATTAGCAAAAAAATATATCTCTTGTGAAAATAGTTCTGAATCGATAAATATCTCAATGAAGCTTTTAATCTCATTGATATTAAAACAAAATAACATTCCTAATATTAAACCTAAAATTGTACCAATAAAACCTATCAGAAAACCATTCATTATAAATATTTTAATAAGTTGATACTTTGTAACACCAAGTGTTCTTAAAATTCCTATATCCCTACTTTTATTATTTACTAACATAATCATTGAAGAAATTAGATTAAAAGCTGCTACAACTATTATTAAAAGAAGAATAAGAAACATAACATTTCTCTCAACTTGAATAGCATTAAATAATGATGGGTTTAAATTTCTCCAGTCAATTAAATTAAAATAATCCGGTAATGATAAGTTCACTAAATCAAATACTTCATCAATTTCCTTAAAATCTTCCACAAATATCTCAACTGTATCAACTCTATCTCCAACCTCTAAAAAACTTTGAAGCATTGGTAGAGGAATTAAAATTAAATTTAAATCATATTCATACATTCCAGTTTCAAAAAAACCTATAACCCTAAAATCTGACGAACGAACTAGCTTTCCAAATGGCGTATCAAGGCTCTTAGATGAAATAACTTTTACAATATTATTAGTCTGGATTTGGAAATTTTCTTTAAGTCTTTTGCCTATAATAATACCTTTACTATTCTCAAAATCAATAAAAGCTTCTTTGGTAATTGATTTATTAAGTAGATTTCTTTGCTTTAAATCTTCTACTTTAATTCCTTTAATCATTATACCAGTAGAGTGGTTTTTAATAGCTATAAGTCCTTGTGAATTGAGTGTTGGATGTTTTAAAATTTTTTTATTTATAAAATCATGGTCTGCAATGATATTATTATAATTTTTTATTTCAGAGTTATTGAAAGCCTTAACTTTCATATGTCCATTAATTCCTAAAACTTTAGAGGTTAATTCTTCTCTAAAGCCATTCATTACGGACATAACTATTATTAGTGTTGCAACTCCAAGAGAAATACCTAAGAAAGAAAAAATAGTAATGATTGAAAAAAATCTATCTCTTGACTTTGAGAGTAAATATCTTTTAG
>NHJI01000029.1 GCA_002169685.1 Rickettsiales bacterium TMED211
GCATCAGGGATCTTTGGCATATTAGGGATTTGAACAAAATTAAAATACCATAATAAACCAATCCACATTACACCTGATAAAACATGAAGCCATCTAAAAAAGAAGGTTGTATAATAATAATCAAAGTAAATTGTATTTGTTATACTGCCTGTTATTCCCATTATAACTAAAAGTAGAACGATTCCTGAGAATATAGTTTTTGGTAAAGACGAAAGAATATTTATCATTAGAACTCCAATTTATTTTTAAAAAACCACGTTTCATAGAAAAATTTCTTTTCTTGGCAAAGAAAAATCCCCATATCAATTCAATTCAATTTAGTAATAGAATATTTTTACTTAAGTATCAAACTGAATTATGTTTAAATATATCCTTTTTTTAAATTATTCAAATGATTATTAATGAATTAAAAAATAAAAACTATTTTAGGTACATCCAGTTACTAATATTAGACTCAAAAGAGATTAAAAATAATACTGCTTTGATCTTTTTATTTGAATATGAAATCATAAAAATCTTTTTTTCTACCAAGGAACCACTGTTGAGAAAAATTAAATATCAATGGTTAATTGATGAGCTTGAAAAAAAAGAAAGCCACTTTTATTTAGCTCAACATTTAATAAATTTATGCGAAAATTTATCTGTAAAAAAAGAAATATTAAAACTATTGGTTTGTTTTCAAAAAATTGATGACTATATGGAGTCCCCAATTAAAAATGTTTTATTCTTCAAGGAAATAAATACTATTTTCAATAGTATTTTTAAAAAAATAATGCAACCTAATAGAGATAGTTTTAATATTTCTTTTTTCTCTCAGTTAATATATTTTTATTATTTTGATAATAATGTTAAAGTCCATTTTTATTCTGAATTTAATAATATTCTTAAGACATCCAAGATAAATGAACTTGATTGTTTTGAAAAAACTTTTGTAAAAATTTGTATAAAAAAATCAAAAAATTTGGAATATATGAAAATTTCTAAATTAGAATTTATTTATAAGTTAATATTATGTATGGTTTTTAGATGAGAGATTCTTTCAAGTTATTTCTTTTTTGTTTTTTATGTTTGTTGAATTTATGTTTAGCAATTTTGATTAATGATTTATTTTATGTGTTATCCCTATTCTTTGGTATATTAATAATTTTATTTAAATTTAGTCGTTTAGAAAGCTTAATTTTAGAAAATAAAAATATTTCGGAAGATAGTAAGTCTGAAAATGAAAAGTTAGATCAATCAAGTGCTGATGAACACCCAATCATTGTATCTGCAAGAAAACGTTTGAATAAAAATAATTTATAAGACTTCTCTTAAACATTCTGCTGTTGAATTTTTTTTTATTTTTGTTAAATCTTCCAATGTTCCTTCAAAAAGAAGACGTCCACCTTTTTCACCACCTTCTGGCCCAAGGTCAATTATCCAATCTGAAGACTTTATAACATCTAAATTATGCTCAATAACAATTATTGTATTTTTTTTATCAACTAATTTATGGAGTACGTCAAGAAGATTTTTAACATCATGAGAGTGTAAACCTGTAGTTGGTTCGTCAAGAATATAGATTGTTTTACCGGTAGATCTTTTTGAGAGTTCTTTTGATAACTTGATTCTTTGTGCCTCTCCACCAGATAATGTTGTTGCTGATTGTCCTATTTTTATATAATCCAACCCAACGGATTTTAAAGTTTCTAATTTACTATAGATCGATGGAATAGCTTTAAAGAAACTCAGACCTTCTTCGACAGTCATATCAAGAATATCAAAAATACTTTTTTCTTTAAATTTCACTTCTAAAGTTTCTCTATTAAATCTTCTGCCCTTACAGGTCTCACACTTAACATAAACATCAGCCAAAAAATGCATTTCGATNCTAATTAATCCATCTCCTTGACATTTCTCACATCTTCCTCCTTTTACATTAAACGAAAATCNTCCTGGTAGATATCCTCTTACTTTTGATTCAGGTAAATTAGCGTACCAGTCTCTTATAAACGTAAAACATCCTGTATAAGTTGCTGGATTCGACCTTGGTGTTTTTCCAATAGGATTTTGGTCAATCTTAATTATTTTGTCAATAAACTCATGACCTATTATTTCATTATAGTTCAGAGGAATTTCTTTTGATTTATTAATTATTTTAGATAATGCTTTATAAAGAGTTTCAATAATTAATGAAGATTTTCCTCCACCNGAAACACCAGTAACAGAAATAAATTTTTCTAGAGGGAATTTAATATCGAGAGATTTTAGGTTATTTCCATTAGCTCCATTAATTTGAATAAATCGTTCTGAAATATTTCTAAGGCATTTATTTGGAGAAATCTTTAGCTTTCTGTTTAAATACTGAGCAGTTAAACTATTCTTTATTTTTTTTACTTCTTTTGGACTTCCTTGTGCAATAACTTTACCTCCTTTAATNCCTGCTCCTAGACCGATATCAATTAAATGATCAGCTGCTAATATTGTCTCTTCATCATGTTCTACTACAATAACGCTATTCCCGAGGTCTCTTAGTTTTATTAGAGTTTTAATTAATTTTTTATTATCTTTTTGATGAAGACCAATTGATGGTTCATCAAGCACATATAATACTCCAGTTAAACCAGAGCCTATTTGTGAAGCTAACCTAATTCTTTGACTTTCTCCACCTGATAGTGTCGTTGAGTTTCTTGATAAATTTAAATAACCTAAACCTACATCTTTCAGAAATATCAGCCTATTTTTTATTTCTTTGATTATTTTATTACTTATTTCTTTTTGAAAACTTGAAAGCTTATCCTCTAAGCTTTCAAACCAATTATATGATTCAATTATAGATAAGTTTGAAATATCAAATATAGTTTTTTTATCAATTTTAATACACATTGCTTCGCTTTTTAATCTTGAGCCATTACAACTAGAACATACAAATTTATTCATATATTTTGATAATTCGTCTCTTTGCCAAAGGTCAGATCTAGCAAGTCTTTTTCTTAAAAAACCAATAACACCCTCATATTTTTTTTTGCTATTATTACGTTCTTTGTAATATGAAAATTTTATATTTATTAATCTATCACTTCCATAAAGTATTTGATTTTGTATTTCTTCATCAATTTCTTTCCATTTCGTATGTTTGCTGATTGAAAAATGTTCTGAAACATCTGATATCAATTCTGAGTAAAATGGATTATTTTTTTTATTCCATGGTAATATTACACCATCATTCATTGAGATTTCTGGATCTCCTATAATCAAAGAAGAATCAAATTCTTCTTTATAGCCAAGACCATCGCATTCACAGCATGCACCATTAGGACTATTAAAAGAAAAAAGTCTTGGCTCTATTTCTTCTATGGTGAATCCAGATACTGGACAAGCAAATTTTGAAGAAAAGATAATATTTTTTTCCGAAGCAATATCGTGAATATATATAACTCCATCAGAGATATTTAGAGCAGTCTCAACGGACTCTGTAATTCGTTTTATAAACTTTTTATCTACTTCTAGTCTGTCTACTACTATTTGAATTGAATGCTTTTTATTTTTATCAAGAGTTGGAATATTATCAATTGTAATATTTTCATTATTTATCCTAAATCTAATGAAACCTTTCCTTTGAAAGTCTGACAACTCTTTTTTAAATTCTCCTTTTCTATTATTTATAATTGGTGAAAGTAAAAGAATTTTTGATTTGTCTTTAAGTTTTAGTATTGAATCCACTATTTCACTGACTGATTGAGACTTTATTTCTTTACCCGTTTTAGGAGAAAATGGAATTCCAACGCGAGCATATAATAATCTTAAATAATCATAAATTTCAGTGACAGTCCCAACAGTTGATCTTGGGTTTTTTGATGTTGATTTTTGTTCAATAGAAATAGCTGGTGATAATCCTTCAATAAGGTCTACATCAGGNTTTTCCATCATATCTAAAAATTGTCTTGCATAAGATGATAAACTTTCAACATACCTTCTTTGACCTTCAGCATAAATAGTATCAAAAGCCAATGAAGATTTTCCCGAACCTGAAAGTCCTGTAATTACAACAAGTTTATTTCTGGGTATGTTGATGGTTATATTTTTCAAATTATGTTGTCTTGCCCCNACAATTTGAATATAGTCCAAAGATTGATTTATATTTACTTTTTTTAACATTTTATATAATTAAAATTAAATTATTCTATGTTTTACAAGATGTAAATATGGTAATAATACTATTGTTTGTAAATTAATATAAATATATATATATATGGCAGGATCTGTAAATAAAGTAATATTAATCGGAAACTTGGGTAATGACCCAGAAATAAGAGTTTCTCAAGATGGTAAAAAAATGGCAACCTTGTCTCTTGCAACATCAGAAAGTTGGAAGGATAAAAATACCAATGAAAAACAAGAAAGAACCGAATGGCATAGGATAGTCATTTTTTCCCCTGGTTTAGCTGATATAGCTGAAAAGTATTGTAAAAAAGGGTCCAAATTATACATAGAAGGCCAACTTCAAACTAGAAAGTATAACGATCAAGCAGGTATTGAAAAATATTCTACGGAAGTTATATTACAAGGTTTTAGTTCAACATTAACAATGCTAGACAGTAAATCAAGTTTTGATAANTCAATAGTTGACTCGTCTATATCAAAAAATACTAATCAGAATGCTCCTGATAATATTACAGAAAGTTCTAAGAACTTAGAAATTGACGATGAGATACCTTTTTAACTATGAAATTTTTTAATGATAGACGATAGTTCCTCAGAAGATATTTCTAATCCAGAAAATATTGAAACTATAAATATTGAAAAAGAAATGAAAAAATCATTTCTTGACTATGCTATGAGTGTAATTGTTTCAAGAGCACTTCCTGATGTATGTGATGGACTAAAACCAGTTCATAGAAGAATTATATATGCCATGAATGAAGCTGGTTATATTAATAGTAAACCTACCAGAAAATCTGCTAGAATTGTTGGTGATGTGATGGGTAAATACCACCCACATGGTGATACAGCNATATATGATGCAATGGTTAGATTAGCNCAAGATTTTAATATGAGNTTNCCTCTNATTGAAGGTCAAGGTAATTTTGGTTCAATGGANGGAGATTCAGCNGCAGCTATGAGGTACACTGAAGCNAGATTAGCTGAAATATCTTCATTCTTAGTAAATGATATCGANTANNATACNGTAAATTTTAGAGANAATTATGATGGNTCTTCGAAAGAACCAGAGTTACTNCCAGCAGAATTNCCTAATCTTTTAATTAATGGCTCTGAAGGAATTGCAGTGGGAATGGCAACGAAAATNCCACCTCANTGNCCNTCTGAAATNATTGATGCGTGCNNNGAGTATGTAAAAAANCCANNAATTTCAGTNGATGAANTNATGAAAATTGTTAAAGGCCCTGATTTCCCAACAGGTGGTATAATTCTTGGAAAAAGNGGGTTTCAGAAAGCATANAGNGANGGAAAAGGATCAATTCTAATTAGGGGAAAAGTNGAAATNGAGCAATCAAAAAAAGGAAGAGAATCAATAATCATAAANGAAGTNCCATTTTCTATAAAAAAATCTCAATTAATTGAAAGTATTGCAAAAGTTGCAAGAGAAAAAACTATTGAAGGTATTTCAGAATTAAGAGATGAATCTAATAGAGAGGGTGTAAGAATTGTAATAGATTTAAAAAGAGATGCACAATCAAGTGTAATTGAAAATCAGCTATATAGATTTACTTCTCTTCAATCCTCTTTTGGAATAAATATGTTAGCCCTGCATAATGGGGTGCCAAGAGTTCTTAATTTGCGTAATGCTATAAGTTATTTTATAGATTTTAGAAAAGATTTGATATTTAAACGGACTAAATATCATTTGCAAAAAACCAGAGATAAAGCTCATATTTTATGTGGTCTAGCTATAGCTTTAGATAATATAGATGAAATAATTTCTCTAATTAGAAACTCAAGAGATACTAATGACGCAAAAGTTAAACTTCTTAGTAAGGACTGGTCTGCTGAGAATGTTAAAGCTTTAATTGAAATAATAAATGATCCTAAACACAAAATTATTAATAACACCTACAAATTATCTGAAATACAAGCTAAATCAATTTTAGAAATTAGGTTGAGTAAGCTCACGGGACTTGAAAGATCAAAAATTTCCGATGATTTAGATGAATGCAGAGTTTTGATAGATAAATATCTGAAGATATTATCATCGTCACTTGAATTGAATAGAGTTCTTTCAGACGGTTTAAATAAAATAAAAGAAAAAATAAACTCAGAAAGAAAAACTGAAATTTCAGAATTTGAAGAAAATTTAGATGATGAATCACTTATTAGTTCAGAGGAGATGGTTGTAACGGTTACTCATACTGGTTACATAAAAAGAGTTCCACTTTCAACTTATAGATCGCAGAGAAGAGGTGGAAAAGGTAGAGCAGGCATGTCAACTAAAGAAGAAGACTTTGTTAATGAAGTATTTGTTGTCAATACTTTGACTCCTTTGTTATTTTTTTCAACCAGAGGAATAGTATATAAACTAAAAACTTATAAACTTCCAATAGGTAACCCACAATCTAAAGGAAAGGCATTAATAAATTTATTGCCTTTACAGTCAGATGAAAAAATAACAACATTAATGCCTTATATTTCTGGAGACACTAATAATAATATAATTTTTAGTACTTCCAATGGGAATGTTAGAAGAAATAGATTAACAGATTTTCAAAATATTAATGCAAACGGAAAAATAGCTATGAAGCTATTTGAAAATGATAGACTAATTAACGTGGTTCCTTGTTCAGAGAATTCACATGTTTTTTTATCTACTAGATTAGGAAAATGTATAAGGTTTGTTGCCAAAGATGTAAGGTTATTTTCAGGAAGGTCTTCAGTTGGAGTTAGAGGAATAAAATTACAAAAGAATGATTTTGTTATTTCATTAGCCATTTTAAAGGATATTTCTTTTGATGTAGAAGAAAGAGATAATTATTTGAAGATTTCTAATTCTATTAGAAAAAAAGAAGCATACGATAAAAATATTCTTGATAGTAAAAAATATCATGAATTAAAGGAGAAAGAACAGTTTATACTCAGTGTTACGGACAAAGGTTATGGAAAAAGAAGTTCAGCCTATGAATATAGAATTACTAAAAGAGGTGGGCTGGGAATTGCAAATATGCAGTTAACTGATAGGAATGGCGACGAAGTGGTTGCCTCTTTTACAATAAGTGATCCGGACCAATTAATGCTTGTTACGGATAAAGGGAAACTCATTAGGTGCCCTGTTAATGGGGTAAGAATAGCAGGAAGACAAACGCAAGGTGTCACTTTACTTAATGTTTCAGAAAATGAAAAAGTTGTTTCTGTAGCTAAACTTGAAGAGAATGATGAATAAAAACTTCTTGACTGGTATTTATCCTGGAACTTTTGACCCTATAACTTTCGGTCATTTAGATATTGTAATTAGAGCAACACATATAGTAAACAAACTGATTATTAGTGTAGCTACTAATAAACATAAAAAACCATTTTTTTCACTAAATGAAAGAATTGAAATGGTTAATGAATCTTTAAAAGAGATTGATAGAAATAACTGTGAACTAACAGTTGTAGGTTTTGATAATTTATTAGTTGAACACGCCAAAAGTAANAATGCTCAAGTTATTATAAGGGGTTTAAGAGCGGTTGCAGATTTTGAGTATGAGTTTCAAATGGCTGGAATGAACTCTAAACTGTCGCCTGAAATAGAAACAATTTTTTTAATGGCATCAGAAAATTTACANCTTACTTCAGCCCGTTTTGTCAAAGAAGTAGCTTTCCACAATGGAAATATAAAGCCATTTGTGACAAAAAATGTTATAAAAAAATTTCAAGAAAAAATTAAGGAGAATAAANATGAAAATTAAAATCAATAATAGTAGAGTTTTTCTAACTGTACTGTTCTTTTTTAAATCTTTATTTATCAGTGAAAGCACTCATGCAAATGATAATAAAGTTATNTATATGAAACTTAATACAGGAGTTGTTAAAATTGAGACNTNTTCANAATNTGCACCTAAAACAGTTGATAGAATAATAGAGTTATCTAACGAAGGTTTCTATGATGGCCTTACTTTTCATAGAGTTATTAAAGGCTTTATGGCTCAAGGGGGCGACCCAGATGGAAATGGTACTGGAGGAAGTGGTAAGAATTTAAAAGCTGAGTTTAATGATCTAAAACATGAAAGAGGAACTGTATCTATGGCTAGAGCAGCGCACCCTGATTCTGCTGATAGTCAGTTTTTCATTTGTTATGATTCACAACCTTTTTTAGATAACAAGTATACTGTATGGGGTAAAGTTATCGAAGGGATGCATCTTATCGATAGAATTCCTGAAGGGAGAGGTTCAAACGGTCAGGTTTTATCAAATCCAACAAAAATTATTTCAATGAGAACAAAAAATTAATTTTTTTATTGTTTATTTTTCAAATCTTGATTATATCCTATTTGTATGCGCCGGTAGCTCAGTTGGTAGAGCACTCCCCTTTTAAGGGAGCTGTCATGAGTTCGAGCCTCATCCGGCGTACCAGGTTTTAGAATGAAAGTAATAGATAAAAAACCACCAATTAAAATTCTTGCTTTAAAACTGAGGAGTTATCTCTTTACAGGTATTCTTATTACAGCTCCTGTTGTAATAACTTTGTGGATAGTGCTTAGTCTTGTTAAGGTTTTTGATAGGCTTGTAACACCATTGATACCAACCCAATTTAACCCAAACCAATACCTTCCATATGAAATACCAGGGATTGGCTTAATTGTATTGATTACATTTTTAATAATTATTGGTTTTCTAACAGCAAACTTTTTTGGCAGGTGGATAGTTAAAAGAACTGAAATAATTCTTCAAAATATTCCATTAATAAAAGTTTTTTATAAAACTATAAAACAAATACTAGAAACAGTACTTAAAAATAACTCTAATGCTTTTAGAAAAGTAGTACTTGTAGAGTATCCGAGGAAAGGTCTATGGATTATTGGTTTTACAACTGGTGAAACTAGTGGATTAATTAGAAAAAAGATTGGAACTAAATTAACTAATGTATTTATTCCAACCACACCCAACCCAACCTCCGGTTTTCTACTTTTGGTACCAGAAAAAGAGTTGAAATATCTTGAAATTGGAGTTGATGATGCAATTAAAACAGTAGTTTCAGCAGGAATAGTCCCACCAGTTTCTCAACCTGTAAAATAGTTCTCTATTTCTTCACTTCTAAAAAAAACTGTTGTTAAAAAATCAATTTGATTTTTATATTTAACCTTATTATTAAAAAGTCTTTTGCAATCGTTTCTGACGTTATCTATCAAATCAATATCAAAATAAGGGTTAAAAAATCTCCACGAAGGAAGACCCGTTTGTTTTAATCCAAATATCTCTCCACCACCTCTTAACTTTAAATCTTGTTCTGCAATAAAAAATCCGTCATTAGACTTTTTCATTGTCAAGAGTCTTTCTTTACCACTGGTACTTAAGTTATTATTATGTATCATTACACAATTAGAATTAAGTTCTCCTCTTCCAATTCTTCCTCTTAATTGATGAAGTTGGGCAAGTCCAAATTTGTTTGCATTTTCTATTACTATTAGACTTGCACTGGGTATGTCTACTCCAACTTCTATTACAGTGGTAGAAACGAGGATCATGGTTTTTCCATCTCGGAATTTATCAATTTTATTNGCTATTTCTTCTTTTTTTATNTTTCCATGAATAAAGTCAACTTTNNTATAAAAAATNTTATTNAAATATTCATATCTAGAAATTAGTGACTCATTATTTATTTGACTAGTTTCATCTTTTCCAATTTCTGGGAGAACCCAAAAAATTTTTTCATTCTTATCTAATTTCCTTTTAATTCCAATGATCAGTTGGTCAATTTTATTATTACTTATTATAGATGTAATAATTTCTTTTCTTCCTATTGGTTTATCTTTGATAATAGAAATACTTATCTCTCCATAAACAGCAAATGTTAAGCTTCTTGGGATTGGTGTTGCTGACATGATTAAAACATGAGAATTACGAGATTTGTTTTGTAAGTTTAGTCTTTGATTAACACCAAATTTATGTTGTTCATCAATGACTATAATTCCAAGAGATTTGAAATTAATGTTTCTATTATATAAGGCATGAGTACCGATTATTATATCAATTTGATGATTTTCTAATTTCTTAAAAATTTCTTTTTTTTCTTTAGGTGTCTTTTTTCCAGTAAGTATCTCAATTTTTATATTAAAATTATTAAAATGTTTTTTAAAGTAACTGTAATGCTGTAAAGCTAAAATTTCGGTTGGTGCCATTAAGGCTGCTTGAAAACCTGAATCAACTATATTAGCAATTGCCAACAATGCTATTATGGTCTTGCCGGAACCAACATCACCTTGAATTAGTCGAAACATTTTATTTTTTGAACCAATATCGTTACAAATTTCTTTATATGAGTTTGATTGACCTTTAGTTAATTTAAAGGTTAATTTTTTAATTATTTTTTTAGAAATAATAAACTTTTTACAAATAAAATCAGATTTTCTGTATTCATGTTTTTTTTTTAAGAAAGAAATTATTAGAAAGTTTGATAGTATCTCATCGTATGCTAATCTTCTTCTAAATTTTTCTTTATAATCTTTTATAAAGTCGGATTTACTCTGATGTAAACTTATTAGTGAATCTTTAAAACTTTCCCAAGAGTTACTATTTATTGATTTCTTATCTATCCATTCCTCTGGTAAGTCAATATTTTGAAAAATAGTTATATTTGCTTTAATTAATTTTCTAAATTTCTTCTTATTTATTTTTATTCTATTAAAATTATATACAGGTTCAACAAACTCATAATCATCAAGTCTATTTAAATTATAGTAACTCTCTGGATGAACTATTTGAATTTTCCCTTTATAATACTCTATATTACCAGTAATCCTATATTTTTCGCCAATTTTATATGAATTTTTAATATAAATAGGATTAATATTAAAAAAAATAATTTTTATTTCCTGCTCAAAATTATTTTTGGAAATAATTGTGAAAGGTAATTTTCTTGAATATGATTCAACATATGACTCAACTTTAATATCAATACTATGAAACTTATTGAGATGTTTAGCTTCTATCGGCTCATTTACTAATTTTCTAATTATATAATCTGATGGATTTCTTAATAATAAATCTATTATTCTTTCACCAAAAAGAATATTCACTTTTTCATAAAATTGTTTATTTGAGTAATTTATCTTTATAATTTTCTCTAAAATTTTTTTATAAGAATAATTACTTTCTTTCATAAGACTTTTATGTATCATTATGTTTAAATTATTTTGTATAATAATAAAATTAATGATTAAAGATAAAGAAATTAAGAAAAAAAAACTACTCTATAGATTAAAATATAGAGGAATTAAGGAACTTGATATTCTCTTTGAGAGATTCGCTTTTAAATATTTCAATAATATTAATGATAAAGACCTAGAGGAATTAAATTCTCTTTTAGAACTTAAAGACCAAGATCTATTAGACTTTATTTTAAATAAAAAAGAATTACCAAGTAATTTAAAAAATAAAACATTCTATAGACTCCAGTCATTTAAATAAATGCTCAATAAACTCAATCATTTACCTGTTGATTTGACTGGACTCAATTATAACATTACTTCTGATTCAGTTCCTTGGTTTTTAATTTCACTTTTAAAAAAATACCAAAAGATATCTTATATTTGCTCTGATAATAAGGAATTATATTACTTATCTGAAAATTTAAGAATTTTATTACCTGAAATAACAATCTTTCAATTACCAAGTTTTGATTGTCCTTTGTTTTCAAATATATCTCCAACAGTTGAAAATAAATCTATTAGAATAAGCGCTTTGACTTCTGTTTTAAGTTCCAACAATAAATTTTCCATTCTATTAACTACTTTTGACTCTCTTTTATTGAAAACCACCCCGAAAACTTTATTGAAAGATAGATTCATAGAAATCAATATACAAAAAGATTATTCAATAGACGGTATTAAAAAATTTATTATGAATAATGGTTATTGTAGGGTTGATACAGTCAGACAAAAGTGTGAATATGCCATTAGAGGAGGCATTATTGATATTTTTTCACCAAGTGAAAAACACCCAATAAGATTAGACACATTTGGTTCAGATATAGAGTCTATGAAAGTTTTTGATCCTATTACTCAATTAAGTTTAAAAGATGTAAAGATTTCGAAAATTATTTCTTCCTCGGAGATATTATTAAATGAAGAGTCTATAAAAAAATTTAGAGTCAAGTTTCGTGAACTGGAGATCAAAGACAAAGCAGAAGAATATAATTTAATCTCAGAAGGAATTAAAATCAACGGAATAGAACAATTCTTACCCATGTTTTATGACTCCCTTGATGACACATATTCATATTTTAATGACTTTAAGTTTGTATGTTTAACAACTTTCAAGGAGAAAATAAGGCAATCAGAAAATAATATTGTAAGTAAATATAAAGAGTTTGAAAATATGATTAGTATAAATGATTATATTACAAGATCTGATAATCTTATTAAAGATATTCAAAAGAACGATCCAATATTAATAACAAATTTATTTACTCAAAAATTTAATTGTTTAACTAAGCCCTTGCTTGATTTAAAAAATATAAAAAATCAGAGAGACGTTAGTAAACTTATCACATATTTAGAAAAATTTGCTGATAGTTATGAAATCATTTTTGCTGTTAGAAATTCAATATCAAAAGAAAGAATTGAAAATTTTTTTTTATTTGAATCAATCGGAAACGAAATACAATTAGATAAAAAATTAATAAATAAAGTAAAAAAAAAAATTAACTTTTTAGAGATAGCAATAAAAAAAAGCTTTGTTTTTGATGGTTCCAGTCAATTTGGGTTAGTTGTTATTACGGATGAAGATCTATTTGGTAATAAAGTTTTTAGAAGCACTCAAGCAAAAATTGAACAAGAAAACTTTATATATGAAGTCTCGACTTTA
>NHJI01000030.1 GCA_002169685.1 Rickettsiales bacterium TMED211
CTATAACAGATACAAGCCCATATAAAAAAGAAAAATTATGTGCAAATTTATAAATAAAAGAGTTTAGCCCCGGTTTCTTGACAAAAAAGAACTTTGACTTTTTACTGACTAGTTTTTTTTCCTTAAATACTTCTAGAGAGATTTCATATTTACCAGCTAATGAATTGTAAGGTAATTTGATAGGGATTTTAAAAAAATCCTGATTATTTTTTTCTATTGATTTAAAAGAATTATTTTTTACATAGAAAAGACCCAATGTCATTTTTTTTTCAATTAAGTCTTTTTTTAAATTATCATCGTCTTTTCCAACTAATTTTATATTATCAACCAGGTCTTTTTTTACTCTAAAATCGATATCATCTGACTTAAAATTTGTATAATAATGAAATAATGATGGATAAGAAAATTCACCACTTTTTTTCCATGTCCACATATTCAAGAATTTAGTTTTTTTTTGTAGAATAACTTTTTGATTAGGTCCTACAATTTTTAAAACCAACAAATCCTTAGTTTTATTGTATCCAAAAATAGTAAGATTATTCTTTTTATTATTCTTTAAGGTTACCTCATAACTTGAAAGGTCAAAACTTAATGGTTGTGAATTTAAGCTTAAAGGTAGAAATATTAAAATAAGAATAAAAAACATAGGTCAATTAATTTCTTGAATAATAATTCTTGAGTTAATTACTGGTTCGCTTACTAAATCAAAAGACATTTTAAAACAAACTATCATAACAATTATTGCCAATAAAACTCTTAGTTGTTCACCCTTCAGCCTTGAAGTATATCTTGATCCAAATTGAGCCCCTATTACTCCACCAATTAATAAATAAACTGCTAATACTAAATCTACTGCCTGGTTAAATGTTGCTTGAAGGATTGTAACATTCATGGTCACAAATACTATCTGAAATAATGAGGTTCCAACAGCAGAAACTGTATTCATACCTAAAAGATATATCATTGCTGGAACCATTACAAATCCACCACCAACTCCCATTAAAGCTGATAAAATTCCAACAAAACATCCTATAGAAATAGGCAATAAAATTGAAATATATATCTTTGATTTTCTAAACCTAAANCTTAAAGGGAGTTTATGGAATATATTCCTTTTTGATCTAATTCTTGTTGTGCTAACTTCTTTTCTATACATTGATAAAGCGCTCTCAGCGAACATCAAGGTTCCTATGGTTGCAAGAAAAAGAATATATAAAATACTAATGATCAAGTCTAAGTTTCCGGCATCTCTCATAAATTTAAAAAATATAACGCCTAAAGTTGACCCAAAGATACCACCAATCAATAAAAAAAGTCCTATTTCATAGTCTATATTTCCTTTACTACCATGGGCAACAGCTCCTGATGATGATGATCCTAAAATTTGATTTGCCTCAGTTGCAACAGCTGTTGCNGGTGGTATTCCAAGGAAAATTAATATAGGAGTCATTAAAAAACCACCCCCAACTCCGAATAANCCAGACATGAAACCTACAACAAAACCTGAAGAAAGAATTATAAAAATATTAACTTCTAATTCTGCGATTGGCAAATAGTGTATCATTTAAAAAAGCCTATTATTTCTCTAATTTCTTTTAGATTTCTTTCGGTAATAACAGATGCTTTCTCTGCTCCATTTCTAAGTATTTTTGACAAGTATGTCTCATCATCTAATAATCTATTCATTTTATCTGATACTACTGAAATTTCATTATTTACAATTTCATATAGGTCTTTTTTAAAAACCGAAAAACTTTTCTCTAAATACATATCAATTACTTTTTCTATAGGGATTTTAGAAATAGTTGAGTAAATTCCAACTAGATTACTTATTTCAGGTCTATCATTGAGGTTAACAACACTAGTTGGAAAAGGGTCGGAATCTGTTTTTGACTTCTGGATTTTTTTATAAATAAGATCAGATGAATCTTGTAGATTAATTCTAGAATTATCTGATGGATCAGATTTACTCATTTTATTTTCTCCATCTTTTAAGCTCATCACCCTTGCTCCAGATTCAAGTATTATTGGTTCTGGTAAAGGAAAAAATTCATTTTCATAATATCTATTAAAACTCTGTGAAATATCTCTCGATAACTCCAAATGTTGCTTTTGGTCGTCGCCAACCGGTACATGCGTTGCTTTATAAAGTAAAATATCAGCTGCCATCAACACTGGATAGGAGTATAGCCCCAAAGGAGCTTTTTCTTTATTCTTACCAGCTTTATCTTTAAATTGAGTCATTCTATTTAACCAACCGATTGGAGTATGGCAACTTAAAATCCAAGCCAAATCAGAATGTCCGTATACAGAAGATTGGCTGAAAATAATTTGGCTATCTGGATTGATCCCAGATGCCAGGTAAGCAGCAGTAACTTCAAGAGTATTTTTCTTTATCTCTTTACAGTTACTTGGAACTGTAAGAGCATGTAAATCAACAATACAAAATATACATGAGAATTTCTTTTGCAACTCCACCCAATTTTTTATTGCACCAAGATAGTTTCCTAAATGAAGATTGCCTGTAGGTTGCACACCTGAAAAAACTATTTCGCTTTTCTTGATTTTAATCTCCTTTACTAAATTTCAAAAAATTCCCAATACCAAGAAGGTATATTAGAATTATATATATAAAAGAGCCAAATAGTATAGCCATCGATAAAATAATAAAACTCTCATTAAGGTTTTCAATTTCAATAATATGAGTTAAATTTTCTAGTATTATAAATTTGATAGAAACTATCATTAATATTGAAGAGAGAATGCTTTTTAATAAAGTTATAATTATATCTTTCTTAATAGAAAAAAATTTCCTTTTTCGCATGAAGAAATAAAGTACCATACAGTTAATCCATGAGGAAATCGATGTGGCTAAAGCTAAGCCAACATGAAAGTATTTTTGAATTAAAATTAAGTTTAAAACTAGATTAACCACCATTGCCAAAATTGCTATATAGACTGGTGTTTGTGTATCTTCTCTGGCAAAAAAAGATGTCGCAAAGATTTTTACAAAAATAAATGCTGGCAGCCCTATGCAAAAGGCAATTAAAGCGTGACTTGTAAGTAATGCATCATCTAAAGTAAACTCGCCTCTAACAAACAGAACATTAACTATTGGCTCAGAAAGAAATATTAGACCAGCTGAAGCAGGTATAGAAAAAACAATTGCAATCTGCAAACAGTGACCGATCGTTTCAATCGCGGCAATGTTTTGTTTCTTTTTAATTTGTTTAGATAATATGGGAAGTAATGCCGTACTTAATGCAATACCCAAGACACCTAGGGGTAATTGATTGATTCTATCTGCAAAATATAAATAACTGATAGATCCATCTGGTAGAGTTGANGCTAATATCATATCAATTAATAGATTTATTTGATAAACTCCATTACCTAGTGCGGCAGGCAAAAATAATGAAAAAAGTTTTTTTGCTTCAATGCTAATTGAGAAAACTTTCTTTAAAGTAAAGAGATTAAACTTTAGATTAATTTTATTTCGTTTCAGGTGATACATTAACCAAATTAGTTGTATCACCCCGGCTATGGAGATTGAAGAAGCTAAGAATCTTGAAATTGTTTCTTGATTGTCAGAATTACTTAAAGACAAAAAGAGAACAACAAGCATTGATAAATTAAGGATTACTGGAGTAAAAGCCATGGCAGCAAATTTACTCATTGTATTCAAGTANCCNCCAATTANTGAAGATAAACAAATAAATAACAAAAATGGNAANGTAAGCCTTGANAATTCAATAGTTAATGAAAGTTTTNTAGAGTTCTCTTCAAAACCTGGNGCAACAATATAGATAATTAAAGGCATGAAAATCTCAAAAATTATCACAAAGAATAAAAGAAAAGAAAAAATAATGGAAAACATTTCTGAGAGGAAATCTGCNGCAACTTCTTTTCCATTTCTTTCTTTAATTCCAGAAATAATAGGAATAAATGCGGAATTCATGGCTCCTTCAGCAAATAACCTTCTAAANAGATTAGGAAGTTTAAAAGCCACAAAAAAAGAATCTGAAACATAACCTGCACCCAGCACTAAGGCCATAAGAAAGTCTCTCATATATCCTAAAACTCTGCTAAAAAATGTAAGAGAGCCAATTATTGAAACAATTCTAAGAAACAATTTAAACCCTTTCTAAAGCCTTTAACTTTATATCCTTTTCTATTCTTTTCATCTCAGTTAATTTATTTATTTTATAACCAGAAACTTTAAGAACATGGAAAGTATCTTCTACAAAATCTTCGTAAGTAGAAATCTTAGCAGTATAAATAACTAGATTATAANTTAATAAGACTTTTAAAATATCNTAGAGTAAGTANGTTCTATTATTTGNATAAACTTTTATGATTGAATATGTGTCAGAAGAANANTTGTCTATNGAAATGGAATTTTNTTCTTTCAAAACTTTTTTAGACTTTTTAATCAAATAATTACCAATAGAATCCTGCTGATCAAGAATTAAAGATTTTCTTAAATCTATAATTATCTCATTCTTTTTTTTAATAAGGTCTTGATCACTAAGTTTAATACCTTGATTAACAGAAATTTTAAATGTATCTAAAATCAGTCCATTCTTGAAAGTAAAGACCCTTGCTTCTAGTATCTCCATTTCATTGGATATAAAGTTTTCTATTATTCGTAATAATAAATTTTTCTTATCGGTGGTAGCAATTGTCACATCTAAAACTTCATTTATTCGACTAAATTCAATTTTACAGTCAAATGGCTTGATTAAGTCTTTTCCTTGAAAAAAAAAATCAACTTGTTTTGCTATAGTTTTTATTGGTTGTAATAACCAGAACTCAGGTACTGTAATTAAACAAAATTGATCATATTGTTCCTTATTAAAACTGAGTAAGGAAAAAACCTTCTTTTGTATTAATNATATCTTTTTNTTTGATGCCTTTTGAAAAANATCTAACTTCATTAAGATGGGNTTATTTATTTCAATCTTACTTTTTTTATATAACCTATCTAAGAGCATTGCCTTCCATTCATTCCAAGTAGCTTGGTTAACTGAGGCCATATCTACAATAGTCAAGATGTAGAGAGACCTTAGCCTATCTAAAGAGGAAATTTTTTTTATAAAATTTCTAATTACAGAATNATCTTCTATGTCTTTATGTAATGCAAAATCACTAAAAATAAGATGGTTTTCTATAAGCCAAATAATCTCTTCTACATCTTTTGAGCTTATCTCAAAATATTTAAGGATTTTCCTCGCGAAATCACCTCCTACTACTTGATGATTCCCTCCATACCCTTTTCCGATGTCATGTAATAAAATTGANAAATATAAGGGCGTTTTATTCTTGATTTCTCTGACAATTAATTTAGATAAATTAAATTCTAATGGCTGTTTTTTTTCTGAATCAATTTTCTTAAATAAATTAAAAGCTCTTAAAGTATGTTCATCAACTGTATAAAGATGATACCTATCAAATTGAGATTGAAAATTAATTTTAGAAAACTCCGGAATAACTTTTACTAAAAGTCCACAATCGTTAAGATTATTTATGACTTCATCATTAGTATCTGATTTAAGTAATTCTAAAAAGCTTTTATTGACTGATGAATTTAAACGAAAATCTTTTTTTAGATTTGTTACTTCTTCGCATAAAAATCTANATGAATTTTGATGCAACTTATATTTAAATTTAGTTATATCTAAAAATATATTGATAAAATTTTCTGGAATTCTTTTAAATTCTATTTCATTGTTTACCAAGATTTTTTTATTTTCAATAATGACTCCTGATGTTAGCAATTCTTNATTTTCAAATATTTCTNTTTTATGGAAANCTTTTTCTTGAGGTATNCTCTGAACGAGNTTCTTTACATTCTTGATTTGCAAGTAATAGTGTTTCATCATTCTTTCTACACTNAGATTNGATTCGCGTTCTTTATATTTNAGNCTTTCNGCAATTGACTTTTGNAGATCAAATGTAAGTCTTTCATTGGGTCTCTCACTTAAATAATGCAGATAGCACCTAATAGTTATTATAAAATCTAAAGATTTTTTTAGTTTTTTCATTTCAANGTTAGAGATGACTTTAATCTTATTTANAAAATCTAAATTAGAACTTTTGTAAAATCTCTTAAAAAACCAAAANAGATGGTTTAAGTCTCNAAGACCTCCCATGCATTCCTTGATATTTGGTTCCAATAAATAAGAGTTGCTATCTTTCTTTTCTAATCTCTCCTCTCTTTCTTTTATTTTATTCTTAAGAAAAAAATTTCTGTCCTCATTTTCAAATAAAAAATCAATGGTTTGTTCAACTTTTTTATAATTNTCATTGCTTCCACAAATACTCCTACAATCGAGCAATGATGTTTGTATNACAAAATCTTTCTTTGCTGTTTCNATGATTTCNTCNAAATCTCTAACAGCATGTCCTACTTTAAAACCTAAGTCCCATAAAATATNTAAAACTTTCTTTATAGCTNTATTAACTTTTTTTTCTCTGGAAAAAGGAACAAATAACAAGTCTAAGTCTGAAAATGGGGCTAAATGGTCTCTACCGTAGCCACCTATTGCGCAAACTATTAAGTCACTATTAGAGATTTTATCAGTAGATAAAATTTTTCTATATATTGATTTAATTAATTGGTCTGTGATCTTTGTTAATTTTTGACAAGTTCTTAAACCATTATTTAATTCAAAAAACTCTAATTTAATAATACTCTTTTTTTTGAGAAAAGAGTCCCTNTCAATCTTTAANTCTTTTGCTAAACTATCTATTATCAAATAATTACCTTAAATTCGATCAGATATTTTATTCTTTAGATTATANANNATTTGTAGTGCCTCTTTAGGTGAAATATCATCTGGTTCAATTTTATTTATCAAATNTAAAAGTTTATTATAATTTTCTATCTCTTCATCATTNTTTATATTTCCTCCAATATCTNCTATTTTTGGTAATCCTTCACTTTTTTCTAACTGAGATAATACTTTCTTTGCTCTTTGAATAATTGACGGTTTAATACCAGCTAATTTAGCAACATGAAGACCAAAAGAACTTTCGGAAACTCCTTCAATTACTTTATACAAAAAAATAATTTCACCCCCTGATTCTTTAGTTTGCATCGTTTTCAGACAAATGTTTGTTAGATTGTTTTTTATCTCTGTAAGTTCTTTATAATGTGTGGCAAAAAAAGTTATACACTTTTTGTTCGTAATTATAAACTCCAGTATTGACCATGCTAAAGAGAGTCCATCAGTATTAGAGGTTCCCCTCCCTAGTTCATCTAAGATGACTANAGAGTTCTCAGTTGCACCGTTTAAGATCCTCGCGGTTTCNACCATTTCTGTCATAAANGTTGATAACCCTTTTGATAAATCATCTGANGCACCCACTCTTGTATAAACCTTATCAAAAATTTTTAAGTTAACCTTTCTAGCTGGAACAAAACACCCAATCTGACTCATAATACAAATAATCGCAGTCTGCCTCAGAAAGGTACTTTTTCCCGCCATATTTGGACCAGTCATTAACCAAGTTTGGTANTGTGCATCAAGATGACAATCATTTGGTATAAATTGGTCACCNGNTCTTATTAAACTTTCTTCAACAACTGGATGTCTACCTTCAATTATTTCAAGTTTTTTATTTTCAGAAAATGTTGGTCTAATATAGTTTTTTTTTTCAGATAAAAAAGCGTAACTATTCATAACATCGATAAAAGATATGGACTCACTAACATTACTTAAGATGGAAAAGTTTTTTAAAACGACAGAACACAAGTCATTATATATTTCTTTCTCAAGCTCAATAGCTCTAAGTTCTGCTTGGTNAATTTCTATTGATGTATTCTTTAGTTCATCGGTCTGAAAACGCGAAGAGTGCAATGTATTCTGNACTAAGTAGAAATTAACGTCATTACATTCAGTTAATCTATAGGCGTTCTTATTGTTTACCTCAACAAAATAACCATGGAAGTTATTATATTTTATTTTTAAGTTATTGAGATTAATAACTTCTGAATAAGTTGANTGTAAATCAACAATTTTTTTTTTATGTATATTCTTAATATTCCTATAATTATCAAGGTCGTTAGAAAACTGATCTTTAATTACTCCCCCATCAATAAAAGAAATGGGTGGGGTAGAGTTAAGTGTCTTATAAATTTTTTCTTCTAGAAATTTTAATTCTTTCATTATTTCTAATGAAATTATTAATTTATTTAGAGTCTTATTATNTACNTTTTTAATCAGAGAATAAATTTCAATGCTTTTATTTATAAAGTTAGACACAATAATCATATCTCTAGGGTTCCTTGTTTTAGCACTGATTCTTGATAGGGCCCTTTCAACATCTGGCAAACCGTGAAGAGTTAACTGAATCTTATTTACGATTTCAAGTTCTTTGATAAATTGTTCTACATAGTCTAATCTTTTATTTATTTTTTTCTCATTCATTAATGGACTTTTTAAATGTTCTTTCAACATTCTTGCGCCCGCCGCAGTTACCGTACAATCAATCACATCAATCAAACTTCCACTTTTTTCTCCGTTTATTTTTGAAAAAATCTCAAGACTCTGAGATGATATTTTATCAACTTCTAGAAACTCATTATCCGAAATAATATTCAAATTTGAAATATTAGGGATATTATTTTTCTGNGTTAAATTCAGATACTCAATTAAAGCTCCAGAAGCACTAATCCCTGAAGAATCTATTTCGCCTANTGATTGTAAATTTGATGAATTAAAAAAATGTTTTATTTTTTCATTATTATTTTTTTCNTCAAAATAAGTATATGGAACAATGGTTACTTTATTTTCCCAAACCATAAAATATTCTTTAAATAAAGGGTCATTAAAAATATTCTCTGTGGTAATAATTTCTCCAGGATCAATCTTATAAATCAGTTCATTTAAATCTCTTTCTACAAACTCTTCGTCTAATTTTTTCAAATTAAATAAACCTGTAGTCATATCAATCCAAGCAATAGAACCTTTTCCTTTATCTAAGAAAATACTTGTNAGAAAATTATATTTTTTTTCGTCTAACAATGATTCTTCAAGAATNGTTCCAGGNGTAATAATNCTAACAACATCTCTTCTAAATATTTTTGGAGTTTTCTTTGAATTAANCTTTTCATCAGGCAAACTATCTAACTGTTCAGCTATTGCTATTTTAAAACCAAGTTTAATTAATCGTGAAAGATAATTTTGAACAGAATGGTATGGAACTCCACACATTGGAATATCAATTTCATTAAGTTTTCCTCTTTTGGTTAGAGCAATTCCTAAATTTTTTGCAGCAACTTTTGCATCATCAAAAAATAACTCATAAAAGTCTCCCATTCTATAAAACAAAAGATATTCTTTATGNCTATCCTTTACTTCAAGGTACTGTNACATCATTGGTGTAATCTTATTTATTTTCTTACTTTCTTTATTTTTTGAAAAATCAATAAGGCTTTGTTGTTTTAGTTGCATTTTTATAGTTTACTAGTCATAGATTTAGAATAATATTTAAACATTTTCATGTATATTCATAAAGAGATTATTTATGTAATTTTTTTCATTCTTTTAATATCCGTCATTATTGTTATTAAATTTCTTATTGATTTTAAAAGAATAAACCGTGACATAAAAAAAATGTCTAAAGATCAATTATCTGCTAAAGATTATTTCTTCTTTCATCAGTTCGAGCCGTTAATCTATAATATTAATACGCATGTAAAAAATTACCAAGAAAAGCTTAATTTAAAAAGACTACAGATACTTTTCTATGATAAATTTTTTAAATCTTTTCCCGATCCACTTTTTATAGTCGATGAAATTAATCAAATAGTAGAGCTTAATGCTAAGGCAATTGATTTAGTCGGAAAAGATGCGCGAACAAAAAATATAAATTCCATTCTGAGAATCCCTGGTTTAGGAGAAATCATTGAAGAATCTGTGAAAACAAAAAAATCTCAAAAAGCAATTTTAAGATTAATGTATCCCGTTGAAACTGTTTACAATGTTTGGGTGTCTGGTTCGAGTTTTTTAGGAGATACAAGTTTAAATTTTATAAGACTTTATGATGCAACCTCTGAAAAAAAAATTCAAGATCTTCAGACAGAGTTTGTTGCAAATGTTAGTCATGAATTAAAAACACCTGTGGCAGCAATTGTTGGTTATTGTGAAACTCTTCTGGGGGTCGGGAAAAATGACAAAACTATTAGAGAAAAATTTTTAAAAACTCTTAATACAGAAGCATCAAGAATTAGTTCACTAGTAAGCGACTTACTTTCATTAACAAGAATTGAAAGGATAGAACATACCCCCCCTGAGACATTAGTTGAAGTAAATGAACTAATGAATGATGCTATTCAAGTTTCTCTATCATCTCATAAAATAAATAAGGAAATGATTAAATTTTTTAGTAAAAAAAAATCCCTTAAAATTCCAGGAGATTTTAATGAACTAAAGCAAGTCTTCATAAATATTATAGATAA
>NHJI01000031.1 GCA_002169685.1 Rickettsiales bacterium TMED211
ATAAACCAGAAAAACATTTTTTTGATATAAATGATTCTAAACCAGCAGTGGAAAGATATATGAATTTAACTGGGGGTTGACAATGAAAAAATTAAAAAAGAAAATTGCTTTCGTGGCGTCTGAAAGCAAAGAAGCTCAGAAATCATTGTCTCAATTAAAAGAAAAATATGAATTTGTTAACCCAGATAATGCAGACGTAATTATCGCTTTAGGTGGTGATGGAACAATACTAGAAACATTGCACACTTTTCTTAAAAAAAAGCTTCCAATTTATGGGATGAATCGAGGACACATAGGTTTTTTAATGAATGAATATTCTGAAGAAGATTTAATTAATAGAGTTAACTTAGCTAACCCTACAAAATTATTCCCACTTAAAATAAAGAGTTACTTGATAAATGGAGAAGTAAAAGAAAGTATAGCATTTAATGATGTTTCTCTAATTCGTGATACAAGACAAATAGCTAAAATTTCAATTGAAATTAATGGTGCAAAAAAAATTGATCAATTATTATGTGATGGTTGTTTGATTTCAACTCCAGCAGGAAGCTCAGCTTATAATTTATCTTTAAGAGGGCCAGTGGTTCCAGTTGATGCCCAACTCCTAGCACTAACTCCTATTAGCCCATATAGACCAAGACGTTGGAGAGGGGCATTACTCCCAAATACAGTAAAAATAACTTTAACTGGAATTGAAGAAGATAAAAGACCACTTAGAGCAGAAGCAGATTTTTTTGAGGTTAAGGAAATTAAAAAACTTGAGATCGAATTAGATAAAAGTCAATATATGAACCTTCTATTTGATAAAGGACACGACCTTGAGGAAAGAATCATTAATGAACAGTTTATATACTAATTATATGCAAACAGAGAAATTAATTTCCAAGTTAATAAGTTATAAAACTATAAGTGAAAATGAAAATATTTCTTTATTGAACTTTATTTCTGAATATCTCAATAAGTATAATGTTTCATCAAAAATTATAAATAAAACAGATAACAGAGCAAATTTATATGCTCGTATAGGGCCAGATGTTTCAGGTGGAATAATGTTTTCAGGACATACCGATGTTGTTCCAGTCGAAGGTCAAGAGTGGGATAGCAACCCTTTTGTGCTAAAGAAAAGAGGTGAAAAATTATACGGCCGAGGAACTGCAGATATGAAAAGTTTTATCGCAGTGACATTATCTTTAGTTCCTAAAATTGTAAAATTAAATCTCAAGAAACCAATTGATTTAATGTTTTCTTTTGATGAAGAAATAGGGTGTGTTGGAATTCAAAAAGCTATTCCATTTATAAAAAAAATNAAACACAAACCTTCATCATGTATTGTAGGAGAACCGACAGAGATGAGAGTTATAAATCAACATAAAGGGAAAAAAAATTTTTTGGTAATATTTAATGGAATTGAATCTCACTCTTCTCTAGTAGATAAAGGGGTAAATTCTATTAAATACGCTGCAAAGTTTATTTATTTTCTTAAATCAGTGGAAGAAGAATTAAAGAAAAAAAGTAATTTAAATAAAAGCTTTGATCCACCTTACGCATCAATAAATATAGGGAAAATAAATGGTGGTCTAGCTTTAAATATTATTCCTAAAGAATGTAAGATTGAGTTTGAAATAAGAGACTTACCAAATACAGATTCAGAAGGAATAATAAACAAAATTAATGATTTTCTATATTTAAATTTGGAAAAAGAGATGAAAAAAGAAAATAAAGCATGTTCAATAAATTTTCATATAACTAATAATTTTCCACCTCTTAAAACTAATCAAAAAGATTCTCTTATAAATTTATGTTTGAGATCTGTTAACTCAAATAAGACTGGCTCTGTTAGTTTTGGGACAGAAGCAGGCGTTTTCGATAAAATAGGAATTGAAACTATTGTCTGTGGTCCGGGTAGTATAAATCAAGCACATAAACCTAATGAGTTCATTAACAAAAATCAAATTCATAAATGTGAAATTTTTCTTGAAAAAATCATAAAAAATTTATACTAGCTTTATGCTGACAAAGAAATTTGATTTTGAAATTCCAGATAGCTTAATAGCACTAGAACCAGCAAACCCCAGAGATTCATCAAAATTAATTGAAGTTTCAAATGTTTTTAATATTAATAACTTTACTAATATTTTAGATATTTTAAAAAAAAATGATTGTTTAGTTTTAAATGATACAAAGGTTTTACCAGCAAGCTTAAAAGGTGAGTGTGAAAAAAAAGAAATTAAAGTAACACTTAATAAATTAATTAAAACTTCTCCAAAAATTATTTGGAGTGTATTTGTAAAACCATTAAAAAAAGCAAAAGATAATGTAACTATTGAGTTTGAAGGTGGTTTTTTGGGGAAATTAAAAAGGTCAAATAATCAAGTATTATTAGAATTTAATTATACCTATGACAGATTTATGATCTTTATTCATCGTTATGGGGTATTAGCTCTACCACCTTATATTTCAAAAAAAAGAAAGTTTCAAAAAATTGATTATCAAAATTATCAGACAGTATTTGCAAAAAAAGAAGGAGCAGTTGCAGCACCTACAGCGAGCCTACATTTTACAGAAAATTTATTAAAAAAAATTATTGATAAAGGTGTGAAATTAGTAATGATCACACTTCATGTAAATGGAGGAACATTTACACCAATAAGAAAGCACAACATTGAAGAACACGAAATGCATTTTGAATTTGGAGAAATCACTAAAAATGCAGCAAAAATTATCAATGAGACTAGGTTAATGGGAAATAAATGTATTGCCGTTGGCACCACTGTTTTAAGGCTTTTAGAAACGTCAAAAAAAAGAAATGGCCAAATCACTGAATATTGTGGGGAAACAAATATCTTTATCAAACCAGGTTGGAAAATTAATTCTATTGATGGCTTAATAACTAATTTTCATACTCCAAAATCCACGCTTTTTGTTTTAATTTGTGCCATGATTGGAATAAATAAAGCTAAAAGGCTTTATAAATTCGCTGTAAAAAATAAAATTAGGTTTTTTTCTTATGGAGANGCTTGTTTATTATGGAAGTAAATATTGANANNTAATTTTTTTAAANTATTGAATCAAGATGGTAAAGCTAGAACAGGTTTGCTCAAAACGAAACATGGGCAAGTAGAAACNCCAGTTTTCATGCCAGTAGGAACGTTAGGAACTGTAAAAGGAATTTTTCCAAGAGATTTAAAGGATATTNATGTCCAAATAATTCTTGGAAATACCTATCACTTAATGCTAAGACCAGGTGAAGAACTAATAAGTGAGATGGGTGGTCTACAAAAATTTATGAACTGGGACAGGCCTATACTTACTGATTCAGGTGGTTTCCAAATTTGGTCTTTATCAAAATTAAGAATAATAGATCAAGATGGAGTTACTTTTAGTTCTCATATTGATGGAAAAAAATTTAGATTAACACCAGAAATCTCAGTCACAGTTCAAAAGAAACTAAATGCAAATATAACTATGGTCCTTGATGAATGTACCACACATCCTTCAACCTATATGGAATCTAAAAAATCTTTAGAACTAAGCCTAAATTGGGCAAGAAAATGTAAGGAAGTGTATGAAGAAAGAGAAGGTTTTGGTTTGTTTGCAATTATCCAGGGTGGGATGTACAAAGATCTTAGAAAAAATAGTTGTGAAAATCTAATAGATATGAATTTTGATGGATATGCTATTGGAGGTTTATCGGTTGGGGAAAAACATTCTGAAATGATAGATATAGTAAACTTCACATCAGAATTTCTTCCTGTTGAAAAGCCACGCTATTTGATGGGAGTTGGAAGACCCGTAGATATTTTCAAATCGGTAGAAAAAGGTATAGATATGTTTGATTGTGTCCTTCCAACAAGGTTTGGAAGGACTGGGAGGGCGTTTACTTTAAATGGAGAATTAAACCTTAGAAACTCTAAATTTTCCAATGACGAAAGACCCTTGGACAATAATTTAAATTGTTTCGCATCAAAAGAGTTTTCAAGAAGCTATATCCATCATTTAACAAAAACTAATGAAATTCTGTCATCAATGATTTTAAGTTTACATAATGTTGCATTTTATCAAAAAATGATGTCAGATATTAGAACCTCAATCAAAAATAAAAATTATAAAGAATTAATGAACTCATACCTCAAAAATCACAAATTTTATGAAAAAACTTAATCAACTCGGAAAAAAATCAAAAATACTTAGTGACCCTANAAAAGTAATTTTGGATACAGTAGAAAACCCAAATAAAAAACTTAAATATGTTGTTAGGTTATCTTCTCCAGAGTTCACTAGTATTTGTCCTTTAACTAGTCAACCAGATTTTGGCAACATAATTATAGATTATATTCCTAGTAAGTTAATAGTTGAAAGTAAGTCATTTAAATTATTTTTACATTCATTTAGAAATCACGGAGCTTTTCATGAAGAATGNACCCTAATGATAGCNAATAAAGTAATTAATGCTGTATCACCTGCTTGGTTAAGAATTGGAGGTTTTTGGAATCCAAGAGGTGGAATTCCTATAGATATATTTTATCAAACTGGAAAAAAACCAAATGATATTTGGTTAGAAGATTATCAAATAAGAAATTATAAGGGAAGATAGAAATCACTCACCACTATAAACACACCCACCAATCCTTGGTCTGTTGATTTCAATTTTTTCAAGGTTTTTAATTTTACCCTTTAAATGTAACCAGAACCATTTAGCTATGTTTTCACTTGTCGGATTTTCTAGGCCATGTAAATCATTTAACAAATTATGATCAATTTTTTTTAAAATAGGTTTCATAAATATATCAATTTTCTCAAAATCCATAACCCATCCTTTTTTTTTATTCTGCTTCCCATTCAAGAAAATTGTAATTTCATAACTATGCCCATGAACTTTACTATATTTATGATTTTTAGAGTGATTAGGCATAAAATGAGCCGTATCGAAGTAATATTTTTTATAAATAATCATGATTAACTAATGTTTAATGATTTATGTAGTTGGAAGCTTGGAAACCACGGTTTGTGTGACTTACAATAATTAATAGTATTCCAAATGTTAATTTGTTTTTTATTATTATCCATGGGTTGTAAGAAAAAGTATTTAAAGTTAAGTTTTTTTAACATATTCAGATCAAAAGCTTGTTGTGGAAATATAACTTTCAATTCATCACCAGATATAACTTTCCATTTAGTTCTTTGTTTTGGACTAACACATACCCAGTCAAAATCAATATCGAATTGTATTGTTCCATTTGTTTCTACTGAAACAAAATACCCCCTCTTTTTTAGAGACTCTACAAGTTTTTTATTTACTTGAAGCATGGGCTCACCTCCTGTTAAAACAATAAATTTATTATTAGTTAATTTTTTTTGATTCCAAATTTTGTCAATTTTATTTAAAAGATCATTTAACGAGTAGTACCCACCATTTTGACCATTTGTTCCTAGAAAATCAGTATCGCAAAATTGACATAGTGCATTTTCCCTGTCTTTTACCAGACCGTTCCATAGATTGCATCCAGTAAACCTGACAAAAACCGCACTTTTTCCTGAAAAAAAACCTTCACCTTGTATAGACTTAAAAATTTCTTTTATAAAAAACATAATTAATATTTATACTTTATTGTGTCTTTAACCAAAGCTCTTTCAAAACCTTTTTTCCTTAAAAGGCATGAGTCACATTTTCCACAACTCATTTTATTTAAAGGATTATAACAACTTGAAGTGTTTTTAAAGTCTACATTATTTTTTATTCCCTCGAGTATAATTTTTTCTTTTGTCATTTTAATCAGCGGTGTATGAATTTTGAATTTTTCACCTAATATACTTTTTTTTGTAGCAATGTTAGCTAAATTCTCAAAAGCCTTTATGAAATTTGGTCTACAATCTGGGTAACCTGAATAATCAATTGCATTAACACCCAAAAAGATATCATCACATTCTAAGAACTCTGCATATCCTAAAGCATAAGATAAAAAAATAGTATTTCTTGCTGGCACATATGTTATTGGTATTTTATCGGGTATATTTTCAACATTTCTATTTTCTGGAACATCAATGTCATCAGTTAAAGAAGAACCACCAAAAAAATCTATTTTAAAAATTTTATGTTCTTTAGCTTTTTGCAACTTAACTTGTTTCTTAGCAAAAGTTAATTCTCTTCTATGCCTTTGACCATAATTAAATGATATACAGTGCACATCAAATTTCTTAACAGCGATGGATAACACTACTGATGAGTCTAGACCACCGCTTAAAAGTACTACAGATTTTTTTTTTTTCATTAATTTCTCTTTAAATATAATAAACTAATACTTTTTATAGAAAAATGAATACAAAAAAAAAAATGATAATCAAAAAATCCGTTGAACTTGGTTTTGACGTAATTGGCTTTACAAATATTAAGATTAAAGATCATGTAAAAAAAAACTATAAAGAATTTCTCAATAAAAATTTTAATGGACAAATGAAATGGATGGAGAGGCATTACAAAACAAAAAACAACCCAAAAAAACTATGGAAAGAAGTTAAAAGTATAATAATTCTTGGTACTAATTATGCACCTAAGAAAAACCCTCTTAAAGATAACTTTAAAAAAAAAAATGCAAATATCAGTGTTTATGCAAGAAATAAAGATTATCATGATATAATTAGGGAGAAACTAAAAAGATTCAAATCATGGTTCAAAGATGAATTTCATATAGATGCTAGGTTATTTGTAGATACAGCACCTATTTATGAAAAGCCACTTGCTCAAGCATCTGGGATCGGATGGCAAGGCAAACATACGAATTTAGTCTCAAAGGACTATGGGTCTTGGTTATTTTTAAGTGAAATTTTTTTACCCATTAAAATTGAAGAAGACTCAAAAGAAATTGATCATTGTGGGACTTGCTCAAAATGCGTAGATATATGTCCAACTAATGCATTTATTAGTGATTATAAGATTGATGCAAGAAAATGTATTTCTTATTTAACCATCGAACATAAAGGACCTTTTCCCCTATCATTAAGAGAAAAAATAGGTAATAAAGTTTATGGTTGTGATGATTGCTTGGCTATTTGCCCTTGGAATAAGTTTTCTAAAAAAACTAATCTCGATGACTTAATCTCAAAGAAAAGTTTAATGAATCCAGAGTTATATGATTTTTTAAAATTCAATAAAGATGAATTTGAAAAAGTATTTAGTGATTCACCAGTCAAAAGAATAGGATGGGTTAGTTTTATTAGGAATATAATAATAGCTTCAGGTAATAGTAAAAGTAGAGAGTTAATGAAAGCTATTAAACCATTTCTCCTTGATTTAAACCCTATAATTAGAGGTAGTGCCATTTGGGCATATGGTCAATTAGCAAATAAATATGAAAAGGAAAAAATTAAAAAAAAATTTATAAATAATGAAAAAAATCGTTATGTTTTATATGAATGGTCGTTATTTAATTAGAAATAATCTCCTTTAAGGCTATAGATAAATTTTCCATAATTCCATGATCAGATGAAGAATGACCTGCGGTATTAACTAATTTTAATTTTGATCTTTTCCAGGCTTCCTTTAACTTATAAGCGTTAACAGGAGGACAAATTAAATCATATCTACCCTGAACGATATACCCAGGTATCTTTTGAAGTTTGTTTGCATTTTTAATAATTTGGTCGTCTTCCATAAAAAAATTATTTTTAATGTAATGTGTTTCCATAAGCGGTGAATTGGGTAAACCATTTCTTTTTTTTATTTCATTTATATTTTCAAAATCATGAGAGTCTGGGTTTATTTGAGACAGAATTCTTTCATAATCATGCCAAACCCAAGAGTGTAAGTGCGATTCATTACTATGAATTTTTCTTATATAAGCTTCGATAGGGTTAGCTTGATCTTTTTTATCAAGAAAGCTTATAAACTTCTGATATAGGTCTGGTGCAAAGGTTTTAGGTCCGTCATTAAAAGCCCAATTAATTTCATTCATTGTGCCCAAAAAAACTGATCTCAAAATAATTCCTATAATATTTTCTGGATATTTTTGTGCATAACAAAGCGCTAAAGTTGCTCCCCATGACCCTCCTACTATTAAAAATTTTTTAATTTTCAAAAAATCTCTTATCATTTCAATGTCTGCCACTAAATTCTTAGTATCATTATTTTCTAAATTTCTCTTGGGATTGCTTTTTCCACAACCTCTTTGATCAAAGATAATTGATTTAAATACTGATGGGTCAAACAAACTATGATGCTCACTTCTACAATGACCACCTGGACCACCATGCAAGAATATAACAGGTATCCCATCTTTCTTACCATTAATTTCAATATATAATTCATTACCATCTCCTGTATCAAGACGATACATTTCAGGAAGGGTTAAATGTGTATAAAAATTTTTATTTTTCATTATGTAATTTTTTTTTTAAATATATATTAAATTATGAAATATGAAACATTAAATGAAGTGATTGTAGCTTTAATTCTTTGGATTACTAGCAATACAGAATATACAAAACCTGAAAAAAATATAAATATTGAATTTATTGAACAAGAAAAGTTAAGCGAGGTTGCATGCGGCAAACCTTGTGAAATCATAGCGTACACTCCTAAAAATGAAAGATACAAAATATATTTAATAAATACAATGAAACCACAAAGTAATGTTTGTGATCAAGGAGTCTTATTACATGAAATCATTCATGTAATACAAGAACAGGAAAATTTTGCAAATGATTACGATGAACAAACAAAAAAACA
>NHJI01000032.1 GCA_002169685.1 Rickettsiales bacterium TMED211
CGTAATATCAATATAAAATAAAGCGATACGGTCTAGGCAATACTTTAAAATAAAATATTCTAATTAAATTAGATTAAGTTTTTAAAAAGACAAGGACTAACTATACTGACTTCTATTTTCTTTTTCTGCAGCAATAATCCACCCTCCTCCAAGCATTTTTTCTTTATCATAAAAAACACATGCTTGACCTGGAGCAATTCCTGCCTCTGCATCAGATAACTTCACAACGGCACCCTTATCATCATTTAAAATTTGAACTATTGCGTTTATTTTTTTTTCACCTGATCTAATTTTAATTTCAGCTTTAAACTTCTTATCTTTCGCAGCAAACAAATTAATATCTTTTANATATATTTTATACTGGTNTAATTCTTCTNTTGAACCAACAATAATTTTATTATTGAGGTTATCAATTCTTATGACATANTANGGTTTATGGTCTTTNTTCCCCTTCACTCCCCCAATACCAATTTTTTTTCTTTGACCTATTGTATAATCAATTATNCCNCTNTGTCTTCCTATAATNTCACCTTTTGTATTCTCAATAACACCTGAATTAAAACTTNCTTTCTTATTTTTTTTAACAAATTTTCTATAATCACCATCAGGAATAAAGCAAATATCTTGGCTATCAGGTTTATTAGCGTTAACTAATCCAAATTCTTTTGCAAATTCCCTAACTTTATCTTTTTTATATTCACCTAATGGAAACCTGAGAATCTCTAGTTGNGATAGAGTGGTAGCAAATAAAAAGTAACTCTGATCCTTTGAGTTATCAATTGCCTGNTATATGTTTGGAGTTTTTCCATCGTAAACTCTCCTAACATAATGACCAGTTGCAAGAACTTTACAGCCNGCAGACNTAGTAAAANTTATTAAATCNGTNAANTTTACAGTTTGATTACACTTAATNCAAGGGATTGGTGTCTCTCCTCTTTCATAACTTTTAACAAAATCATCAATTACAGATTTTTTAAACTTTTCTTTATAATCAATAATATAGTGTTTAAAACCAAATTTTTTGGCTACTTTTTTTGCATCTGAAATATCNAGCCCCGAGCAACATGTTTTTGTCTTAATTACACTTTTTGATTCATGAAGTTGCATGGTGACTCCTATAACTTCGTNCCCTGCTTTATGAAGTAAAACTGCAGTTACCGAGGAGTCAACACCTCCAGACATAGCAACTACTATTTTTTCTTTTTTATTTGGTAGGTTATTATTTTTTATAAAACTTTCNAAATCAATGTTCATTTTAATCTCTTTCTTCAATCCAAGCCATTTGAATAGATTCTAAAATTTTTTCATTTGATTTGTTTGGNTCATCTTGAAANCCATCAAGATCAAGAATCCATTTATGAAGATCAGTAAACCTCAGGTTTATATTATCAATTTCAGGAAATTTTTCTTCTANTGCGATAGCNATTTCAAACGTATCTGTCCATTTCAATGTCATATTTTATTCCACATTCATATTTCTAGTTCCACTTGGTATTTTTACCTTAATACCATCAAGTTCCTTGGTCATTATAATCTGACAACCTAATCTTGAAGTGTGAGTTAAGCCAAAAGCTAAATCAAGCATATCCTCCTCTTCCTCGGTTGGTTCCTCCAATTTATCAAAGTAAGGTTTTTCTAAAATAACGTGACATGTTGCACATGCAAGAGAGCCTTCACAAGCACCTTCAAGATCAATTCCATTTTTATGAGCAATCTCTAGNATTGACAGACCAATTTCNGCATCGATAACTTTTTCAGANCCATCTNTATCTATAAATATTATTTTTACCATATTTAAAATTTTCCTTTATAACAAATTATCATAATTTTTTCCAACTAAGGCAGATTTAATGCTTTTTTTAATTCTTTTTTCAGAAAAGCTTTGAGTAGCTAGATCAAGTAATTTTATGAGTTCTTTAATCTTTTTTCTGTTATCATTTTTTAATTCACCCTCAAGATCATTGATAATAGTGTTTACTTTTTTAAGTTCATCTTTTGTAGATAAATCTAGTAATTCTTTTTTGAGATTTTTCATTTCATTTAAAAAAATCTTTGCTTCCATTTTAGATTCCTTTAATAATCTCTTTTCAATATCTACACTTCCATTAATTATACTATCTTTTATCATCTCTTTCATATCTTCAACTTCTANTCCATGAGTAGGTTTTACTTCNAATTCTTTTNAAACTCCCATTGACTCTTCTGAAGCCGCAACACTNAGTATACCATTAGAATCNATTGCAAACCTCACTTTAATTCTAGGNATACCTGGTGGCTTAGCCGGGATCCCATTTAGTATAAACTCACCCAGGCTTCTATTATCTTCCACGGTCTCTCGTTCACCCTGTAAAATATGTATTTTAATAGCTGTTTGTCCATTTTCATATGTAGTAAATTCTTGTTCTTTAATTATGGGTATTGTAGAGTTTCTTTCCACAATTTTTTCCATTAGTCCACCAGCTGTTTCAATTCCTAATGATAAAGGTGTAATATCTAACAATAAATTCTTTGCACCGTTTACTAAACCATAAGCATGTAACGCTGCACCTCTTGCAACAACAATATCGGGATCTATATCTGAAAAAATCTTTAATTTAAATTCTTCAGAAATTCTTTTATTTATCAAACCTAACCTACTCGAACCTCCCACAAAAATTACACCATCTAAATCTGATACCTCTAAATTTGCTTGAAATAATACTTCTTTAGAAATTTTAATAGTTTTTTCAACTAACTGAGAAATAGAACTATTAAGCAGTTCTATGTTAACTTTTAATTTGACTTCTACGCCATCAATTATCAGTATATCTTCAAAATCCGATTTTATACTAAGTCTTTCTTTAAATTTCTTACACTTTTTAATTGCAATAATTTTTTCAGAACTATTTAAGTTTTCTAGTCCAATTAAATTATTATATCTCAAAATCTCTTCACAAAAAGCTATATCAAAATCGTCACCACCCAAGCAAACATCTCCACCAGATGACAAAACCTTAAAAACTCCTTCTGTTAACTTTAAAATTGATATATCAAATGTTCCGCCACCAATATCATATACAAAAAAATTTCCTCTTGTTTCTTTTTCTAAGCCATATGCATAGGCGGCTGCAGTTGGTTCATTGATTAGGCGTAAAACATCAAAACCTGATGCTGAAGCAGATCTTTTTATCGCAGATCTTGAAATATCATCAAAATATGCTGGAACTGTTATAACACATTTATTTATTTTAGTTTTTAAAAAACTCTCTGAACATTTTTTTAAATATTCAAAAACTAAGGATGCAAGCTCTATTGGAGAATAATCAGAATCTAGATTATCGAATTTTATTTTTTTTGATGGATTTTCAACAAATAACCGTTTAATAGAAAATATAAATTTACTCTCTTTATATTCTTCCATTTTAAATACTTGATTCCCAAATAAAAAACCACCTTGTTCATAAGAAATAATTGTTGGTATTATGAAATTCCCAAGTTCATCTGGGATTAATTGAATCTCATCGCCCCTTTTAATAGAACAAACACAGTTAGTTGTACCAAAATCTATACCTATACAGATTTGTTCTTCATTTTCTATTTCTGAATTTCCACCAGGTTCTTTTATTTCTAATAAAGCCATTATTCATTCACTTGAGTTAACTTAATATCTTTTATGATTTTATTTAAATATGAAATTTTTATATTTAATTTATTAGCATCCTTAAGTCTCTCTTGTTTAAAGCTTTCTTTTAATAGTTTATATAGATTTGAGACTTCTAAATTTACCATAGCTAAGAAATTAAACCTTTCTTTCTGTGATTTAATGTTTTCTGCTTCATCTTGAAGTTCCATAATTTCATTTAAAATTTTAATATCATTAAAAGACTTATCATCCTTATCAACTTTAAAACCAAGTATTTTTAATAATTCTTCAGATCTTTTTACTGTATCTTTTAATTTTTCAAAGGAAGAGTTTAAATTTGATGAATGTATTTGTGAAAAGTAACTTTCTTCCGGACTTGAGTTTATAAATCTATCAGGGTGCAGTTTACTTTGAAGGTCGTAATATTTTAATTCTAATTTTTCCAAGTCAACAGAAAAATTATATGGTAAACCAAATATTTTAAAAATATCTACTTCTATTGGTTTTTGTATTTTTAGACATTTACAACAAAAAAAACTGAAATTTTTAATGATGGAAGAACAATTCCAACATTCAAGTGTAATTTTTTTCATAAAAATTTTAAACGTGAAAAGATTCTCCGCAACCACATCTTCCTTTTTCATTTGGGTTTGTAAATTCAAAACCCGACTGGAGTTCATCCTCTACATAATCCATTTGAGTTCCTATTAGGAATAATGTGGCTTTTGAATCAATGAATATGTTAATATCTTCGATTTGAATCTTCTCGTCTGCTTTTTCTGTTTCATCGACATATTCTAAAGTGTAAGATAAACCAGAACATCCCTTAGTTTTAATTCCAATTCGTATCCCTTTAGAGTCCTTTCCCCTTTGACTTAAGAGCCTCTTTACCTGATTAAGTGCATTTGATGTAACAGTTATCATTATAAAAAAACTATTTTTTATTCTTTTCTTTATAATCTTTAACTGCAGCTTTAATTGCATCTTCAGCAAGAATCGAGCAATGAATCTTGACTGGCGGTAAAGCTAAATGCTTAGCGATCTCAGTATTTTTAATTTCACTAGCTTCGTTAATATTTTTACCTTTTACCCATTCTGTTATTAAAGAACTTGACGCTATTGCTGATCCACATCCAAATGTTTTAAATTTAGCGTCTTCTATAACGCCATTATCATCTACCTTGATTTGTAGTTTCATTACATCACCGCATGCTGGTGCTCCAACTAAACCGGTTCCAACATCAGTAGACTGTTTATCAAGTGAGCCTACATTTCTTGGTTTTTCATANTGATCAATTAATTCTTTACTNTATGCCATTTTTTCTCCTTATAATTNTTTAATATTTAANTTACTTATTCAATGATGTGCCCATTCTATTTTACTAATATCAACACCTTCTTGCGCCATCTCCCATAATGGACTTAGGGATCTCAATCTAATTACTTCTCTGACTATATCATTAGCAGCTTTTTCAATCTCGTCATCAGTTGTAAATCTTCCAAAACCTATTCTCAAACTAGTGTGTGCAAGCTCTTCTTCAACTCCAAGAGCTCTCAGAACATATGAAGGCTCCAAAGAAGCTGAAGTACATGCAGAACCAGAAGATACAGACAAATCCTTAATTCCCATCATTAAAGATTCACCCTCAACATATGCAAAGCTTAAGTTTAAATTTCCTGGTATTCTGTGANGCNCNGAGCCGTTAAGGTATACATCTTTACAACTTTTTAAAATAATTTCATGAAACTTTTTTCTCATAGATTCTAGCTTCTTTTTTTCTTGGTCCATTTCGTCAAGGCAAATCTTGCACGCTTCACCAAGACCTATACATAATGCTGGAGANAAAGTTCCTGACCTCATACCTCTTTCTTGACCACCACCACTCATCATCGACTTAATTCTAACTCTCGGTTTTCTTCTAACATAAAGAGCACCTATTCCTTTAGGTCCATATATCTTATGACCTGAAATACTCATCAAATCAATATTCATTTCATTAACATCTAACTTGATTTTCCCNACTGCTTGAGCGCAATCTGTATGAAAAAAAATATTATTTTTTCTCGCTAATTCCCCTATTTCTTTTAAAGGTTGAATAACTCCTATTTCATTATGTACAGCCATTATGGAAATCATCAAAGTATTCTCTTTTATGGATTTTTTAAGAAGCTCNAAATTAATTAGGCCATCTTTTTCAACTGGAAGGTANGTAATTTCNAATCCATTTTCAGANAGANATCTACANGACTCTAAAACACATTTATGCTCTGTCACACATGTTATTATATGATTTTTTTTATCTCCATAAAAATCTGCCACACCCTTNATTGCTAAATTATTTGATTCTGTTGCACCAGATGTAAATACTATTTCTTTTGAGTTTGCACCAATAATCTCAGCAACTTGTTTTCTTGCTATTTCNGTAGCTTCCTCAGCTTCCCAACCAAANAAATGGTTTCTTGAATGAGGATTGCCAAATCTTTCATTGAAGTAAGGGATCATTTTTTCAAGCACTCTAGGGTCCAAAGGAGTAGTAGCNTGATAGTCTAAGTATATNTTTTTAGATATTTTCATAATTAACTTTATAGTTTTTNANTTTNTTAGATATTATTNNTAGATNTAAGGTTTTATTTTTATTTTTCCAGTTTAAACAAAGTTTTTCATCAACATTTGCAATTACCCTACCAAAAGTCTCTTTATTTTTTATATTTCTCTTATAAACCAATGTTTTCATTATTTTATTAAAAAATATAATCTTTGAAAAAGTTATCATCAAAGCCTTCTATCATTCATAGTCAATTTTGAGTTCATAAAATTACTAATTGGATTAAGTTTATTTTTTTTAACATCATCAAGCGAAATAGAATCTAAATAAAAATAGATTTGATTACTTAGTTCTGCCCACAAATTATGAGTTAAACACTTTCCGGAGTGTTTTTGTGAAGAACAACCAAAATCTATTCCATTACATTTTGTTATTTTAACTTCTTCATTAATTGCTTCAATTATTTGAGATATCATAACATTTTCAGGTTTTTTAGCTAAGCTATACCCACCATTAGGGCCTCTCACGCTTTTAACAATCCCATCTTTCTTTAGCAGATTAAATATTTGCTCTAGAAAGGACAACGATATATTTTGTCGCAAAGAAATATCTGACAAACTTGTTGGTTTGTCATTTTGCGTATTTACCGCTAAGTCAACTAATGCAGTGACCGCAAATCTTCCTTTTGATGTTAATTTCATTATTTTTCCTTATGGTTTTTGTTATCTTTCAAATTACTAGTCATAATAGTTTTTATTGGTTTATCCTTAATTTTTAGTTCATGTAGTTTTTTTTCTAGTTTCTCTAACTTTGAAGTTAATGAATAAATCTCATTTAATAATCCTACGATGCTTTTTTTATTTGGGTCATCAATGTTTCCTTCAGTCATACCATAAGCATCAAAGTTATTTTTCTCTTTAGTATTTCTTACTTTTCTTGCAGGAATCCCAATAAAAGTTTGGTTAGGTGGCACATCTTTGAGCACAACAGCATTTGCACCTATTCTTGAATTTAATCCAATATTTATAGGTCCAAGTATTTGTGCACCAGACCCAACTATAACTCCATCTGATAAGGTCGGATGTCGTTTAACATTTCTTTGTGTTTTAGACTCAAGTGATGGAGATATACCACCTAATGTAACTTGTTGATACATAGTAATATTATCTCCTAATTGTGATGTTTCTCCTATAACTAAGCCAGCACCATGGTCTATAAAAAAACCTTTGCCAATTTTAACAGAAGGATGTATTTCTATTGCAGTAATTACCCTTACAATATTGCTTAAAAACCTTGCTAGGAACTTTAACTTTGAGTTCCATAGTATATGGGAAAGCCTGTAACCAAAAATCGCGTGAAACCCAGAATATGTAAAGAAAATCTCTAAATAATTCCTGGCTGCTGGATCTCTATCCAATGCAGCTTTTAAGTCACTTAAAATCAATGAAAAAAAATTTTTTGACATA
>NHJI01000033.1 GCA_002169685.1 Rickettsiales bacterium TMED211
AAATTTTTTTAATATGGAGTTTAAATTTTTTTTTTGGAATTTAATGAATGAATGCTTCCAAATAATTTAAAAATTAAAAAGGTTAAAATACCTGATATTATACCTGGAGCTACCTCATAAATATAATTATTCAATCCAAAATACCTCCATATTAAGAGAGTGATTAACGGAATTATCATCATCATTACTGATAATAATTCTGAAGTTCTTTGTTTTAATGAATAAATAATAAGTAAAGGTGAAAAACAACAAGCAAGTGTTGACCATGACATTAGAACAAGATTAAAAACATTTTTATTATCATTTATGGCTATTATAACTACTAAGATAGTTACAATTAGTGTAACTATTTTATTTATCAAATAATTAGTTTTTTTATTCAATAAAAGATCATTTGTAATGGAGGCTGTACAAGAAAGTATCTGAGAGTCTGCCGTAGACATTGTAGCAGCAAATATACCTGCTAATAGTAATCCTACAAAAAACTCAGGAAGTAATTTCGAGGCTAAAACAGGTAAAGCAAGTTCTGGGTCTAGATTATTGATTTCAGGTATTAATAATCTTGCAATAAAAGCTGCTAAAATAGTTAAAGCATAGAATGAGATATACCAACTGTAATAATATATCCTTGTTTTTGGTATATTATTAGTTTTGTTTATTGTCATGAATCTAACCATTACATGGGGTTGTCCAATAACACCTATTCCTGAAAAAACCCAGCCCAGGATAAACAATAATGGTGCGAAGAAAAAATCTGAAAAACCTGTAGATGGAAACCATTTCATATAATCGGGTGAAATATTATATAATTCATGAGTAAAATTTGAAATTCCACCTAACTCTTTAATTCCAAAAATAACCATCAAACACATAGCAAATATCATCACAAAAGATTGAGCTGCATCTGTCCAAATTGATGCTCTGATACCTCCTGAAAAACAGTATAGTATTACAATTACTCCGCCAATAATTGCTCCTATTCTATAATCTAACCCAAATAACACATGCATTGATTTACTCCCCGCGTTAAGCTGAGCTGCAGCGTATGTTGACAAAAAAATGAGAATGATCAATCCACCTAAAACTTGAACAAATCTATAATTTTTGCCATGCCATTTACTTACTAAATTTGCATAGCTAAAAACTTTTAATTCTTCTGATTTTTTTCTTAAATTTTTATGTACAAACAGGGATGAGACATAATCGCCTAAAATTAATCCAAACATTAACCATACTGATTGAAGACCATACATATAAGTAAACCCAATCTGACCAATAAACATATATCCACTATTTGATGTTGCAATAGCTGACACGGCTGCTAACCAAGGTTTGATTTCTTGATTTGCAAGAAGATAATCTTGAGATGTATTTTTTTTTTTAAAAACTGATAAAAAACCAACTATAGTAAAAAAAAATAGAAATAAACAAAAGCTAAACAATATCATTTCAAACACTTGGATTTAAGTAAAAGTTTATTCATCTAGAAATTCATTAACTTAATTTTATGTACTTTATTTAATCTACAAAGAATATTGAAATTAACACATATGTTTTTTTAGAGAATATCTTTAAATAAATTTATCTCTAACATTTCAACTATTTAGTTTCTTTACAGCACCTAGTTGATAGTTGATAGTTCATTATATATGTTTATCTTATCAATTATATTTTAAGGGATCAAAAATGAATAATACTAATAATGTTGTTTTAATTACAGGCGCTAGTTCTGGCTTTGGGAGATTAATAGCTGAGTTATTGTCTAAAAATAATTTCCAAGTTATTGCTACAATGAGAGATATTAGTGGGAAAAATTCAAAAATTGCACGTGAACTTGATGGATTAAGTAAAAATGTAACTATTGAAGAACTTGATGTTACTTGCTCTAATTCAATAAAAGCAGCAGTCACAAATACTATTAATAGCTTTAGTAAGATCGATGTTTTGGTAAATAATGCTGGTATAATGAATGTTGGGCTTGCACAGGGCTTTACAATTCCTCAATTAGAAAAACAAATGGATGTAAATTATATTGGTGTTGCAAGAATCTTCAGAGAAGTTGTTCCTCATATGAAAAAAAATAACAGTGGTCTTTTTATAACTGTATCTTCAATTGCAGGTAGAATAATTTTTCCTTTTTTAAGTACCTATAACCCTAGTAAGTTTGCTGTTGAGGCTCTCGCAGAAATTTATAGATATGAATTATCTCCTTTTAAAATTGATTCAGTTATTGTTGAACCTGGTCCGTTTCCAACAAACTTAATTAAAAACTCTCCTCGTCCTGAAGATACTCAGTGTTTGGAAGATTATGGAGAACTTAAAAATGCTGCTGAAAAAACTATGCTAAATTTTCAAGAGTTCATGAAAAACAATCCAGATTGTGACTCTAATTTAGTTGCTAAAGCCGTTCTTGAATTAATAAATCTCCCATATGGAAAACGCCCATTAAGAACTGTATGTGGGTTAGATTATGGAGTTAAAGATATCAACTCCATAACTGAAAAGTACCAGCTTTCAATTTTAAAACAAATGGGGTTAGATAATTTGGTTCAAAAAAAAGATTAAAAATTTATGATTAAAACGTTTAGGTGAATTTTTTTTTAAATAAAAAAATTGGCTTATTAAAATATCATTGATTTTTTAATATTATAACAAATTTCATATCTATGAGCTGTTCTTTGATGTGGTTTAGGTATGATTTAAGAGTAAGCGATAATGAAGCTCTAATAGAAGCATCAAAAAACCCAGCTTGTATTCCTCTATATATTCTTGATACTAATTTTTTAAATTTAAAAACAACAAGTGATTTCCATTTGAATTTCTTGAATGAATGCATAGAGCAACTTGCAGAAAATTTAAAAAAAAAAGATATTCATTTAAATTTTTACAAAGGAAAAACTATAGAAGTTTTAAAAATGTTAATAGAGAGTAATTCAATAAAATATGTTTATTCGAATAGAATATTCAAAAATTATTTTTTTACATCTCTTGATAAAGAGATCAGTAATTTCTTTAATTCTATTGGAGTTAAATGGATACAAACAAATCAATTTGGAATTCAACTAAATCATAGAGTGAGAGGGACATGGTCATCTAAATGGAACTCATTTATTTCAGCACCTATTGGAAACAACCAAATAACAAAAACTACATTTATACGAAATGAGAATAGTTCCTTCAAATCTATTATTCAAAATCCAATAAAAATTATTCAACCTGGAGGGGAGAATAATGCTTTGAAACTTCTAGATTCATTTATAGAAGAAAGACATTTTAATTATTCCAAAAAAATATCAAGTCCACTCACAGCAGAAAATTCTTGTTCAAGACTCAGCCCACACTTAGCATATGGAACAATTTCGTTGAAAAGGGTTGTCCAAACGATTAACGATAAAATAAAAGGGTCAAATGATGTAAATAAATCATCATTAAATGCATTTAAAAAAAGATTAGCATGGCATTGTCATTTTATACAAAAATTATATGACGATCCAAATATTGAAACAAAAAATATCCATACTTTGTATGATGGGCTAAGAGAAAATGATTTTAATGAGCTCTATTATACAAATTGGAAAGAAGGTAAAACTGGTTTTCCTTTTCTTGATGCTTGTATGAGATTTTTAAATCTTAAAGGTTGGTTAAATTTTAGAATGAGGGCAATGATAGTTTCATTTGCATCATATCAATTATGGTTAGATTGGAAAGTTACATCAAAATATCTAGCACAAAAATTTACAGACTATGAACCCGGAATACACTATTCACAAATACAAATGCAATCGGGAACAACTGGGATTAATACACTTAGAGTTTATAACGTTATTAAACAATCCATTGATCAAGATCCTGATGGAGAGTTTATTAAAAAATGGGTTCCTGAATTAAGAAATTTACCAAAACATCTAATTCATGAACCTTGGAAAATTAATTATCTAGAAGAAAAAGAGTATAATTTTTCATTAAGTTTAAATTATTACAAACGAGTTATAGATAATAAAATTAATACCAAAGCTGCAAAAGATAAAATTTGGAAAATAAAAAAATCTCCAGAAGCGATGATGATATCAAAAGAAATTATAAAAAAACATGCAAGTTTTAAAAATTAATAATTTTAAAAATTAAGGTTAAAATATTTTAATAAAAAAAGATTCTAGACATAAGCTTTTTTAGTGTTATAATGTAACACTAAATTTAACAAGGAGTTATATGTTTAAAAATTCTTTTATTTTTTTTTCTATATTATTATGTGGTAATTATCTAAACGCTAATACGCTGGAATCTTTATTTACGGCACCAGATGTATTTGTTACTTCAAAAATTAAGCCTTCTACTGACTTTGAGGGTGATAGAGGTAATATTTTATTTCATTCACATAACCTTGAAAAAAAAAGACAATATTCAATTGGTGGAATGTTAAGTGACTTACCTGGTATTTCTTCACAAGGTTTAGGAAATGCAACGCGCCCGTTAATTAGAGGTATGTCAAATTCAAGAGTAAGAATTCTTCAAAATGGTAGCTCTTTAAGTGATGTTTCTGAATTTGGCGAAGACCATATTGTAGGTTATGACCCTATGTTAATTGATCAAATAGAGATTATTAAAGGACCAGCTACATTATTATATGGTAATAATGCTTTTGCAGGAGTTGTTAATATTATCAATCCTCTAATCACTGTTGATAAGCCTTCACTTGGCGAAGTTGTTCAAGCTGATTTTGGTTACAGTACCTCAGGAGGCGAACTCAAATCAGCATTGAAAGGAAATAAAACAGTGGATAATTTTACTGTTAGAGGAATGGGAAGTTTTCTGAGTTCTAGTTCTTATGATTTAGCCAATACCTCTGAAGTTCAAAGTAATTCTGCTAAACAAAATTTTACTGGTGGTATAGGTCTTACATACAACGATGGAAGAAACTTTTTTGGGTTTTCTGCTGATAAGTTAGAGGCTGAATATAGTCTACCCGGTGGAGAAGGTGTTGAAAATAGAACTACACTTAATCCTACAAGAAACACATTCAACTTTAAATCAGGAATATCCATTAACTCTGATTTATTTGAAAAAGTAAACATTGAAGGAACAGTTTCTGAATATAGTCATGCTGAAAGGGTATTAGCTGATAAACATAACATAGAATTTTTTAACGATGCCTATGAATTCAAAACCTCCTTAAATCATAAATCCTTATTTTCCAATAATACAGAAGGACTGATTGGCTTTCACTATCAAAACCTAGACCAAGGTGCTGAAGGTGATGAGGAAAGTCATTTAACAAAAACAAAAACAAATAGTTTTGGTTTTTTTGCATTAGAAAAATTTAAGTATAATTCTTTTGAAATAGATTTAGGTGGTCGTCTTGAATCAGTAAATATCAAAAATACTAGTAATGAAAAAGGTTTTTTCCCAGTATCTGTATCTTCTACTGTGAGAAGAGAATTCGTAGAAAATAATACTTCATTTATTGGGTTTGATTTTACTCAAAGAGCTCCTAATCCTGTTGAGTTATTTTCTGATGGTCCACACCATGCCCTTGAAAACTATGAAAATGGAGAGCTTAATCTAACCACTGAAAGTTCCTATAATTTATCTTTGGGTAATATTTATAGTCAAGACCTGAATAGATTACATGTAGAGACATACTTCAATTATATTAACGACTTTATAGCTGCCGATAGAGACGGATCAACAGTAGCAGTTGAGGGTGAAGATTTTAATAATGTGATTCATGAACAATATAATGCAATGTTTACGGGTTTAGAAATTTCAGGTCAGTATAATTTTGCTAATGCAAATAATATGGATTTTCTTTCAAATTTTATGATAGATTTTATGAAAGGTTATAAAACTTCAACAGATAAAGCGATAACAAGAATCCCTCAATCAAAATTAAATGTTGGTGTACAGGTTTTAGGTGATGCGTTCGACTCTAATTTAAAATATAACCACTATTTTGATAAAGGTTTTCTTGGTCCACATCAAACCAGAACGGGTGGACATTCACGTTTAGATTTTGATATTACAAAAGACTTTTCTTACTCATCTATATCTGGACATATTATGTTTTCAGCTTTAAACTTATTAGATGTGGTTGGAAGAAATCATTTAGAATCAAAAAAAGATACAGTCCAACTTCCAGGTAGAAGTTTTAATTTCATGTTAAANCTTTTCTACTAATAGTATATGTTTAAGNACTANTCTTCATATTTNTTNGTTCTAGGAGGTTTAACNCATCTANTATGCTGTGGNATACCCATANTNTTAGGTCTAAGTTCTATTTTTACAAATCTTATNTTNNTTGAGTTTACTTTTTTAAATTTTGAANTACTGGAAACTGCTGAAAAGTATCTTTTTGCTTTAACNTCCTTAATTTTTTTATTGCTTATTTTACAAGAGCTTTATAACAGAAAAATTAAGTGTGTTATTGATGATGATTGTTGCTCAGAAAAAGAATGTGATTCAACAAAAAATAAAATTAAGTTTAATCTTATTTTTTCCTCATTTCTTTATGTCACTAATAGTTTTATTTTTTTATCCGAAAAAATTTCTTAGTAAATGAATAGTTTTTTTAAAGAATTAAGCAGTTTAGAAAAATTTAAAAAAAGCAATGAGCAAATTAAAGTTTTAGGACGCAAAAAACCAATCAGTGCTGAAAGTTTTTTTCGAAAACTAAATAAATTGCCGTTTTCTATATATGGTAATGTTAGTCAAGAAAATACAAATTCAGATATTANGGAATTACTCAAAGAGGTAATCCCAGAAAAAATNCAATATGATCCTTTTTATGGATATTGGTTAGAAGATATGAGTGANGTNTGTAAATTATTTTGCTCATTTCAAGGAGAAGATAGTATTAGTTTTTGGCTTGGATCCAAAAGAGGTTGCACGCGTTACCATGTTGATATGGTACCCTATAGATTATTAGTAACGTATGATGGTCAAGGCACAGAAATATTGCCTGACGAAGCTGCTGATCGAAATGCTTTTATTAACGGGAAGTCTAATGAAGAGATTGTTANANATAANTNTGCTCACNGGTTTATAGACNAATGGGATNTTGCNATATTTCGAGGTGGTGAAAAAGGTATACTTCATCGNACACCAGATTCTGCATCCAATGAAAGTTCATCAGTTTTAATGAGGCTTGATAGATCATCATTTTTTAAAGAAATTGAAGAAGTAAATAAAAATAATTCTATTTAATTGGTATAATAATTAAAAAGACCTTCTCTTTTAAATGCATAAACTACAAATACCATTAATCTCTAGATTCCATGTTGATGGTATNAAAGTATTTTTTCTTGTGCTCTTTTTAAATGCCTCAGGAAGTTCACATATGTGTGATTCAATTACTTTACCACAACTCTCACAAATTAAAAATTGAGAGCCTTTATGAAAGTGATTCACATCACACGACAAATAAGCGTTTAGACTTTCAATTCGATGAATAAAATTATGTTTCATCCAAAACTCAATTGCTCTGTAAGCAGTTGGAGGTTTAGGGTTTTTAATGGTACTGCTCAGCTTATCAAGAACCTCATAAACTTTAATCGGTTTTTCACTATTAGCTATAATTTTTAAAACCTCTAATCTTGGTTCTGTTAATCTTACCTTATTTTTAGAACAAAATTTAAGAGCTTTTTCTATAATTTTTTTCATCAAAAAATCTTCCTTATAATTGATTGAAATAGCAGTTAAATCGTAATATTATACCATAATATATTATTAAATTAAAAATTTTAAAATAATTTTTATGCTTTTTAAAATACTAAATCTAGAATTTAAATTAAAAGCTAAATCTATCTTAAAAAAAATAGATTTTACTATCGAAAAGAATAAACATCTCTTAATTCTTGGTTCATCAGGCTGTGGNAAAACAACTCTTATTAATTTAATGACTGGATTATTAAAACCTTCATCAGGAGAGATTTTTTTTGAAGATAAAAATTATTCACTTTTATCTGATCAAGAATTAGATAATCTTCGTTCTGAAAACTTTGGNTTAATTTTTCAAAAGCTTCATCTAATAAANCATCTTAATATTGAACAAAATATTTCTTTAGCAAAAAACAAATCGCATTCTTTAAATATTAATGAGTTAATTAATGACCTTGGTTTATTTGGAAGAAATAAACAAATTGCAAAGAATTTAAGTGTTGGTGAATCTCAACGTGNNGCTATNGCAAGAGGAATAGCAAATAATCCNNAAGTAATTTTTGCAGATGAACCTACTTCGGCATTAGATGAATTAAATACAAAAAAAGTTATTGANCTTTTATTTNCTCAAGCAAAAAAAACTTATGCTACTTTAATTNTTTCATCTCATGATTATCGTATNAAAAAATATTTTTCTAATATATTGGAAATGTNACAATGAATGATTTAAGTTACGTTTTATATTCANTAAAAGCAAAATGGCTAAATAGTTTATTNTCGATCTTATTGACTGCTTTTGCCGTTTCTATTGCACTTATAGTAACACAATTTGGAGATCACCTTAATAAACGTTTAACTTCTGATGGAAAAGGAATTGATATAGTCGTTGGTGCAAAAGGAAGCCCACTTCAACTTGTCTTGTCTTCTGTATACCACGTAGATATACCNACNGGNAATATTGACTATGAANTATCTCAAAAGATAGTTAATCATCCTCAAATTAGAAANGTCATTCCGCTTGCATTGGGAGATAACTCAAANGGGTACCGTATAGTTGGAACTACCCTTNAATACATGGAGCATTANAATGCTGAAATCTTAAATGGAAGTGTTTGGGAAAAAAAGTTTGAAGCAGTAATTGGATCNTCTGTTAAAATGAAAATTAATGATCAATTCCAAGGGGCTCATGGTTTATTAGATGGTGGAAGTATACANAGNGACAAATANAAAGTAGTAGGTATTATGAAACCNTCAGGTACTGTTCTNGANAGATTNATACTAACTTCTTTAGATTCNGTATTAGAAATTCACGGACATGAAAATATTAAGAATAACTCTAATTATGNTCATGAAGNTCATNAAGNNCATGAAGNTCACNGAAGGTCATGAAGATCANGAANNTCATGAAGNTCATGAANANCATGAGGAANATCATCACGAAAAAAAAATTAAAAATGAANCTAACAATAAGTACAAATTAAAATCACCTGAGATTACCGCTTTATTATTAACTACAAAATCTCCAATTGCTAATGTNAACCTTCCACGTTTGATCAATCAAGAAAGTACTCTACAAGCAGCTAATCCNGCTATAGAGATAACACGNCTTACATCAATGCTTGGTTTAGGTTCAAGTAGTTTTAAAATATTTTCAATTATATTAATCATTATCTCAGCATTAAGTATTTTTTCTGGTTTAGCAGGAAACCTTGAAAATAGAATGGGAGACTTATCGGTTTTACGTGCTATAGGTTATTCTANAAATAGAATTTTCAAAATTATTACTCTTGAAGGTATGTTAATTACNNTAAATGGAATTTTTGTAGGGATCATTATNGGNTTAGGAGGGTTTATTTTAGTAACTCAAATAATTACCCCTATGAGTACAAGTCATGCAANTATTAGTTTTTCACTAAACTTCTTTTTNGTTATTATAACTGTTTTTTTTGCTGGGTTAATTGCAGCAATTTTTCCAGCTTATCATTATTCAAAAATTAGTTTGGCAAATCAACTTTCAAACAATACATAAAAATAAATGTTTATTCTAAATAAACCAATAACAATATGAGATTATTTATATTTGGGTTCTTCTGTTTGTTACTTCCCAGTTTAAATTCACTGAGTTTCAATATTAGTGAATTTAAAGTTGAAAAAAAAATATATAATTCACTTTTAAAAAATATTGTTTTAGATGAAATGAAAGATGATTATCAAATTATAGAACAAGATGAT
>NHJI01000034.1 GCA_002169685.1 Rickettsiales bacterium TMED211
TTATATTGTTGATTAATTAGACTAAGATTTAAAGATCTTGAGTTCTTTTTAATTTCTAGTTCTTGATGAGGTCTCCATTTGGGGTAGTCAAACTCAATCATACCAGTTTCTTCTTTACTTTTAATAGAATCGTTATTTTTTGAAGTAGTTATTTCGTTAGTGGGTTTTATTATATCACTTTTTGCTTTTAATTCTTTTATTATAGGAGGGCCTGTTTCTTCAGCTTTTATCTCAGATATTAATTTATTTTGCTTGTTTAATTGAGCTGTAGATTTAGGTTCGTTTTCCTTATTCTCCCATATATTACTTATACCTGTCACGTCAAAAAAAAGTTCTGTTGGTGTTTTATCAAATACTTTATTAAAAACCCAGTTTCCGAATCCTGCTATTGCTCCTATAGGACCACCGTATAAAAATCCCCCAAGACTATTCTGCACCATATCTCTATCAGATTCTTTTTCTGCAGAATTAATACTTGAGTAAATTCCACTTATAATTGGTAAGTTTTGTAATGGATTAACTGTNCCTTTAATCCATTTTANAAAACTAAAAGTATCATTTTCTGGTTTATTTATTTTATTACTTTTAATACCATCTTTTAAATTTGGATTTATTTGACTTCTTTGATTATTTGGGTGATNAGGGCTTNTTTCTATAAACATATCAGATTTTAATAATTAATTTCTATTTCAATTCTTCTATTTTTTTCTCTACCTTTTGCTGACTCATTTGATGTCAAAGGTTGAGTCTCNCCATAAGATATAGCCTTCATTCTTTTAGGCTCTAATTTTCCAGTAGCTGATAAGGCNTGNACAACTGAAGAAGATCTTGCTGCNGCTAAATCCCAATTATCTCTNTAAATNGAGCCAAATGTTAATGGTTTGTCATCAGTATGCCCAGAAACTAAAATTTCACTTCTTCCTTTTTTATTCTGTTCTGCTATTTTTGACATTATATTTTTAGCTTTCTGTGTAAGGTCAGCAGAGCCTGATTTAAACGCACCACCTGACCCAACTGTTATAATTACTTTATCTTCTTGTCTGTCAATATTAATCAACCCCTCTCCTATTTCTTGTTTCAAAGCAATTTTCAAACTATCTTCAGCTAATTGTGCTTTTTTTTCTTCTTGTTTAGAAATCTCTGGAGATTCACCAATACTTTCACCATCCGATGACTCTGCCTCACTTTTTCCTTTTTTAGCTGCAGATGTTGCTAATTTAGCAAGTTGTTGGTCCAAGCCACCATAAAGAACTTCTGTCTCTGATTTTCCAGATGCTGCCTTAACTGATTCAACAGAATTAAGAGTTTCTTGTAGTAGATTTGGTTGCTCTTTTTCTTCCGCATCCTGTGGTGTNAAATTNACAACAACTTTATCNCCTAAAACCTCTACTTCTATATCNCCCCTAGNAATAGCNTCTTTTATATTTTCAGCTAATTCTTTTGCATCTTCATTCTCGCCNTCATCTTTAGTTTTGTCTTGATCCTTAGTTTTTAACTCAACTTTAGGTTGATCAGTTTCAGTTGTTTGTTGTTTTAAGTTTTCTGTTACCGAGGGGGTCGGGTTAGGACTAAAACTTAAAGACATAATAGTTGTTCCTTTTGGCTGTTCAACAACAGGAATTATTCTTTGAATACCAAATGCATTCTTCATACTACCACTGATTTGCTTAAATTTAGGAACGTTAAATTCAGCAAATGATAAAATAAGAACAAAAAATGCCATTAAAAGTGTTGCCATGTCGGCAAATGTAGCCATCCACGCTGGCGCACCCTTTGGAGGACACTCTGCACATTCGTGCTCTTCTTCCTCTTCTTCAGGTTTTTCGTCTTTTTTTTGTTCAACCTTTTCTTCAGCCATCCTATTACTCTTTAATGCTATGCTGCAGCTTCAAGAAGTGCTTGTTTTTCTTTAGGTGGTAAATTTGCTACTAACTGGTCTTGNATATTTCTTCCACTTTCACCTCTAGAAATCAGCTGTAACCCAATAATAATACTCTCCCTATAAANGGTTTCATAAGTTGAATAACCCTTCATCTTGACAACAATAGGCATAAAAATAGTGTTTGCAATCATTGCTCCATAAAGAGTAGTCAGTAATGCAACAGCCATTGCAGGCCCAATAGCCTTTGGATCAGCCATATTTCCGAGCATCGCAACAAGTCCTACTAATGTTCCAATCATTCCCATAGCTGGTGANATATCAACCCAAGCTTGTGCGACTCCTGTTGCCTGTGTATGTCTGCCTTGCATGGCTTTTAGTTCTTTTTTTAATTGAACTGTAAGTTTTTCTTCATCTGCTCCATCAACAAGCATTTGTAGTCCATTATCAAAAAAAGGGTCAGGAGTTTCTTGACCTTCTAATGCCATCATTCCATCTTTACGAGCAATACCTGCTAATTCAACAATCCTTGTTATTAATTCATCCATTTTTTTTATAGGTGGTTTAAACGCTTTTCCCATCGCTCCAAATGAACCAAGAAAAACTGGGAGGGGTGCCGTATACATAACAGCAAAAAAAGAACCTCCGACCACAATTAATAAAGAAGGTACATCCACAAACATACCCAGACCTCCTGCAGAAACCATTGCACCTGCAATCATTCCTAATGTTCCAATAAAACCTATAAGTGAAGCTAAATCCATAATATCTTTTCCATTAATATTTAATCATTAAATATATATTTATAATATCTTGGTACAAAAACTGCAACTTTGATACCAAAGTTGTTAAAATTAAATATTTAGTAATTTTTATGCATATAAAGTAAGATTTGTAAAGAAGTATAGGTTTATTTTATGATTGGATTATTTTTTAAAACCTTTTTTATTTTATTAATTGGCTTTTCAGATTGCTTTTCTAAAGATTTCATAGATAAGGGTCATTATATAATTGACCTTAAAAATAGAGTTGAATGGTTAAAATGCTCGATAGGACAACAATGGGATGGTAAAACTTGTATTGGTGCTCCCGTTAAGGTGACTCTTAAAGAAGCAAAAGTTCTTAAGTTGCAAGCAGGAGAAGAGTTAGGTGGTGAATGGCGACTTCCTGTGAAAGAAGAATTAATGAGCTTAATATGTATGGAATGCCCTTTAGTTAAAATTAACCTTAATGTTTTTCCAGAAACACCCTCAGGTATATTTTGGTCTTCATCGAGAAATTGGTGGTCTCCTAAATTTTTTTGGTCCGTAAATTTTTACACAGGTCATTCATATGGAAGATTTGTACCACAAAAAGAACTATTTGTTAGGTTTTTGAGGGATCGATGACCTTTTATTGTAAAAATAAATTATTGTTTTTATAATAAAAGAAACACTCCCAAAAATAATTATCAATAAGGCAACATTCCAGGTGGTTATAAAAGACAAGTAATTTAATTGATCCGTTAAGGTTAAACTAACTATAATCAAAAACAGAATACTAATAATAAAAAGTCTAATTATCATGCATGTTCTGCATGTTTTAGAATTATTTTTTCTTGACATAACACTCTATTTTAATGGTTTTGCTATAATCACAAATTTCACTAGCTTTTTTAATTTCTTTTACTCCATAGACAAGTTTATGTATTTTATTATCTTTATTTGAAATAATTTTTAATTTAAAATCCTTGAATTTTTTTCTGATTTTTAAATCAATTTCCTTTTTTATATCTTCAGCATTTTTTTTCATTGAAAAAGCACCAAATTGTATCAAAGCTATTTCTTTACTGGTTGGGGTAACATCCATTTTCTTTTCAATGCTTTTTATTTCCTTCGCTTTTTCATTTAATTTTCTACTACTTTCCTTTTTTATCTCCAAAATATCTTCATTTTTATCTAAATATAGTTCTTTTTCTTTACCAATAACTGATACTTTAGGATCAGAATTAGCAAAAGTTTTAGGTATTTCTTCTATATCTACAATGGGAATATTTTCAGTTTTTTCATTATTTTCGTATGTCAAATTACCAACAATGAGGGAAAGCAAGCCCAAAGAAAAAAAAATAAAAAACAATGATGCTATTCTATACATAATAAAACTTTTAAATTTAAAAATAAAAAATACACCTGATAATACCTGATATCTTATAGATTAACTAGTTTAAAAAAATACTTTCACTAACCTAAACCTCCTTGTCAGTAATTTGACATGATGTGTGTGTCAAATTAAGTTTTTGCAATTTTTAAAAAAAAAGTGTGAAATTAGATCATAAAGAAAGGAATTAGTTATGCAAATATCACAAAATTTAAAACTCAGACAGAGTCAAACACTTGTTATGACTCCTCAATTACAACAAGCTATAAAACTTCTACAACTAAATAATATTGAACTATGTGAATTAGTTAATAAAGAATTAGAAGAAAACCCTTTCTTAGAAAATGAACAGGAAAGTAATGATGAAAAAAAAGTTGATGAAAAAGAAAATAATACTGAAAATTTATTAGATGCATTTGAAAGTGGAGAGTCAATATCTGATACCCCGACATCTGATGACTATGAAAATAGATGGGACCAAGACATAAATCTCTCCTCCACATCAAACAACTATGAAACTATTGACCCTGGGTCAATTGCTGAACAAACAGTTTCTGAAAGAATAACACTGAAATCATTATTACTGGAGCAAGCAGGTGTAGAGTTTAATTTGCCGAAAGAGAAAATAATTTCACAAATACTGATTGATTATATTGATCCATCCGGTTGGCTCACTAAAGATCTAAAAGAGCTTCAAATTATTATTGGCTGTAATGAATCAGAAATAAATAGTGTGCTAATAAGATTACAAAAATTTGAGCCTACTGGTGTCTTTGCAAGAAATTTAACTGAATGTTTGAAAATTCAACTTGACTATAAAGAACAACTATCTGATAGCATGGGTATTTTAATAGAAAATTTTGATTTATTAGCCGCAGGACAAATTAAAAATTTATGCAAAATATGCAACCTTACTGAAAAAGAATTAACTGAAAATATAAAACTCATAAAAAAACTTAACCCTAAACCAGGAACTAAATATTCAGATTATAATGAGCCTATTTTTCAACCAGATGTGATAGTTAGAAATAAAAATGATAATTGGGAAGTAGAATTAAATAATAGCACATTACCTAAGATTATCGTTAATGAAGACTATGCAAATGAGCTCGAAAAACTGAGTAAAATTGAAAATGATAAAAAATTTATATCAGAATCAGTCAATTCTGCTCGCTGGTTAATTAAAGCAATTGAACAAAGGAATTTAACTACTTTAAAGATAAGTTCAGAGATCGTAGAACAACAAAAAGATTTTTTTGAAAAAGGTCTCTCACACCTAAAGCCAATGATTCTAAAGGATGTTGCTAAAAAGATTGGAATGCATGAGAGTACAGTAAGTAGGGTTACAACAAGTAAACTAATGTTGACACCCAGAGGAGTTTTTGAAATGAAACACTTCTTTAGTGCAACTATCAATAGTACTATTAAAGGTGAGACTCATTCTGCTGCATCAGTAAGAGAAACGCTCAAAAACTTAATTTCTAATGAACCACTTAATCAACCACTTTCAGATGAAATACTGGTCTCTAAACTACAAACTGAAGGTATTAACTTAGCCAGAAGGACTGTCGCGAAATACAGAGAACTAATGAATATACCTGCATCATCTGAAAGAAGAAAGATGATGAAGATACAAAGTATTCACCTTTAAAATTAGTTATAACTAATTTCTGTATCACAAGGTGGATCAACAAATGATACTTCATTATTGCAAATCTCATGTTGTAATATCTCTTTAGGCTCGGGTTTTTTGTCAAACTCTTCTAATATTTCTTTAGTAGCATTTTTAGTAAAATATTCTATTTGTTGTTTTGTATAACCGTCTTTAATAAATTCCCTAATTGTAGGTTTAAGAATATTAATTATTTCCCGCATATTGTTTTTTAAATCCTGATGTAAATTTAGTATTAATTTTAATCGAAAATTATACTCTTGAAACTCATTTTTTTATTCAAAAAAGATTAATTTAAATGAGTATTTAGTTCTTTTAAATTTTTTAAATTATGACAAGCGCTATCTAAATAATGCGTAATTGGATATGTTTCTTTTTTGCTTTGTTTATTAGACTTATCAAAATGTATGATTTCAACTAGAGGTGAAACCATGGATTTCAATTTGCTTGTTTCAAAATTAATTTTTTTTTCATGTATCATAGTCATTCTCCATTCGATAATAAATCTGCACTTTATATGCCAAAATTGCTTTAAGCTTTAAATATCTCCATGTGCAGACTTTTTAAGTTCACGTCTAAAAAAATCAACTTTTTCTTTATTTTGTAAATAAAATTCACTTTCAAAATTTTTTGTAATTTTGATTTTTTGACTAAAACTTCTTTTTGATTCTTTTTGTTTAAAAGAATACTTTTTTTGTCTTTCAATTTTCCAATTTTTATGAACTTTCATTAAATATTTCCTCATTCTATCTGGATTTGAAGAATGGTATCTTGAAATAGCAATATTCCAGCTTTTATACTTTTGGTATAAACTAACTAAAAATTTAGCTGCCCATTCAACATTCTTATCTGGATCTAAAAAACTATTCAAATCTTCAAAAGATTTTTTATGATATTTATAATTTATTTGCATACAGCCAATATCAATATTATTAACTTCATTATCAATTTTTTCTTGAAGAAAATTTTTTGTATTTTCTAGACTATCGAATACAAAGCTTTTTCCAGAAACATTGAGAGACCAGGGCCAGGACACGAAAGCTCCATCAACTGTTCTTCCTGTTTCTGTTAAAGAAATAGCTGATAGTAATTTATGAGGAATTTTATATTTTTTTTCCACCAATTCTATGGAAGTTGAGCATTTTTTTTTACTCATCGCATTTGAATCAAAAGAAAAAAAAATTATAGAAATTTGTATTATTAAAAAGATAAAATTTTTTTTCATATCAGTAAATTGCAATTAGAATGCCACTGAAATTATTACAGGCTAAAACTATTTAATAATAGAGCTACTAACTAAATTTCTACCGAGTGAAATAAAGTTGTATGGATTAACAGCTTTTCTGTTAACTTTTATTTCATAGTGTAAATGTGCTCCCGCAACTCGTCCAGTGGCGCCCATTTTTCCAATGATTTGCCCTTCAATAACTGAATCCCCTTTTTTTACTAATAGTTTATGAAGATGACCATATAAAGTCTCTACTCCATGTTTATGTTTTATTTTTATAACTTTTCCAAAGGAGCCAAATCTTCCTGAAAAGACTACAAATCCATTAGCTGAAGCCCTAACTTCTTCTTGCCAAGTGCCAGCCATATCTATTCCTTTATGCATTTGTTTTTTCTTAGTTTTAGGATGCACTCTCATTCCATATTGACTTGAAACATAATAATACTGCATCGGTGGTTTTAATGGCAAAAATATAATGGCTTCTTTTAATCTGTCTAAATAATTAAATCTCGCAGAAAGCTCATCGATTAACTCAGAGTCTTTAGTTAACAATAAATTGTTCTTTGAAAATCTATCAACCTCAGTTAAATCAATATTATCCGGTTGAAGTTTTAATGTTTTGAAAACATTCACTAACTCTATAATCTCTAAATCAATAGTTTTACTAAATTGAACCATTTTAGTTTTATTATTTCGAGGTGCAGCAAACGGAATAACAGGTAAAAAATTATAAGAAAGTCTATCTTCTATTATCTTTACTTCGTCATTAGAGTCATTTTTTAAACTTTTATTATTAATTGAAAAAT
>NHJI01000035.1 GCA_002169685.1 Rickettsiales bacterium TMED211
CCTTCTACTTGATGGAACATAGGTGTGTGAGTGATATCGGAGTCACATCTGTATGTTCTTCCTGGCGCAAATATTTTTATTGGGACCTTTTGGTTTTTTAATGATCTAATCTGGACAGGAGATGTGTGTGTTCTCAAAACATTTTTATTTGACTTATTTGTTTTTATATAGAATGTGTCATGCATCTGTCTTGCAGGATGATCTAGAGGTATATTCAAAGCGGTAAAGTTATGNAAATCATCTTCAATATCTGGTCCTTCAACATATTTTAAACCCATTGAACCTAGAATTGAAATTATTTCTTCTGTTGTTTGTGTTATCGGGTGAACTTTGGAAGAATTCAGATTTATCGACCTTTCCGGTAAGGTNGGGTCTACAAAGTCATGCTCAATTTTTTCTTGTATTTTTTGATCTTCAAAAATATTTTTTTTCTTATTAAACTCTATACTGAAATTATTTTTAAAAAGATTCAGTTTTTTACCTATTTCTTTTTTCTTCTCTGCATTGAGTTTAGAAATTTTTTTCATTTCTTGGTTGATTAAGCCACTCTTACCAAAAAATTTAATTCTTGTCTTTTCCAACTCGTCCAAGTTTGTGGAATCTTTAATTTCTTTAGTAGCTAACTGAATAACTTCGTTAAGGTTAGACATGGATTTTTGTCCAAATTTACTTGTTTTCTTGAATCTGATTAATAATTTTCTTNAATGCCATGGGTTCTTGAGCAGCAAGGTCAGCAAGAACTTTTCTGTTAAGATTAAGTTTTATTTTTTTTAATCCATTGATAAATGTTGAATATTTTAATCCGTGAAGTCTACAACCAGCATTTATTCTTTGTATCCAAAGACTTTTAAACATTCTTTTCTTCACTCTTCTGTCTCTATAAGCATATTGTCCTGCTTTTTCTACAGCTTGATTTGCTATTCTAAAAGTACTTTTTCTTCTACCATAATAGCCTTTGGCTTGTTTTAGAATTTTTTTATGTCGTGCTCTTGTGGTAACACCTGTTTTTACTCTAGACATTTTTCACTTCCGATCAAATCTTAGTATTCATATATTTTTTTACTATAACGCTATCTTGTTTTGACATAATTAATGGTCCTTTAGAAGATCTTTTCATTTTCTTAGGTTTGTTTGATAAGTTATGTCTTTTTCCACTACCAAACATCACAACTTTTCCAGTGCCTGTGACTCGGAATCTCTTTTTTGTACCACTTTTTGTTTTCATCTTAGGCATAACATTACTCTTCAATACATAAATTTATTGATTTCTTTATAAAGCTTTTTTCTTCCAAAGCAAGATAGTTTTGATTTTAATTATCTTGGAGCAATTACCATTGTCATTTGTCTTCCTTCTAGTTTAGGAACTTGCTCAACTTTTGCTAACGGCTCTATAGCCGTTTCAAGTTTTTTCAAAATATCCATACCTCGTTGATGATAAGCCATTTCTCTGCCTCTGAATCTTAATGTAATTTTCACCTTGTCTCCATCTTTTAAAAATCTATGGATTGACCTTAACTTTACTTCATAGTCGTTATCTTCAATGCCTGGTCTTAATTTAACTTCTTTTACTTCAAATGTTTTTTGCTTTTTTTTGGCCTCAGCTTGTTTCTTTTGTACTTGATATTTATATTTACCGTAATCTATTATTTTACAAACTGGTGGTGATGCATTTGGGGAAACTTCTACAAGGTCTAACCCTAATTCAAATGCTTTTTTTATTGCGTCTTCAGTTTTAAGAACGCCAAGCATATCACCTTTTTCAGAAATTACTCTTACCTCACTTGAAGTTATTAATTCGTTTACTGCAGGACCTNGAACGAAAGTTCTATTAGATTTATTCATATTTTAGTGAATTTTTTATCCTGTAAATCATAATACCATATTTTAAACATAAAAAAGTTAATATAGATGTTCAATTACTCACAGTTTCNGGCATACTGCAAGAATTTTTTATTTTTTCTATAAATTCTTTAATTTTTATAGTTTCTTGGTTAGTGCTTCCCAAGGTTCTCAANGATANAGTNTCNGTCTCAATTTCTCTATTTCCAATNACTACAGTGAAAGGAACTTTCTNGANTGCNTGCTCTCTAATCTTATAATTTATTTTTTCATTTCTGTCATCAAGTACAGTTCTTATTGATAGTTTATCTAATTTTGCTTGTAATTCTTTAGCATACTCAAGACAATCATCATTAAGGTTAACAATTGTGACATGAACAGGGCTTAACCAATATGGTAATTTCCCTGAATAGTTTTCTATAAGGATTCCAATAAACCTCTCGAAAGATCCTAGAACTGCTCTATGCAACATTACTGGCCTATGCTTTAAGCCATCTTCACCTATATAATTTGCATCAAGCCTATCAGGTAAAACAAAATCTACCTGAAGAGTTCCACACTGCCAATCTCTTCCAATTGCATCACGTAAAATAAACTCAAGTTTAGGACCATAAAATGCTCCTTCGCCTGGATTTAATTCATAATCATAACCAGCTGCCTCAACTGCATGAATAAGAGAATTTTCAGCTTGNTCCCAAACCTCATCAGTCCCTGCTCTATTTTCTGGACGATCAGAAAATTTAATCACAATATCTTCAAAACCAAAATCTTTGTAAACATCCATCAATAGTTTGCAGAATTGTTCTGTTTCAGACACAATTTGGTCTTTAGTACAAAAGATATGTGCATCATCTTGAGTAAAGGCTCTAACTCTCATAAGACCATGAAGTGCACCAGAGGGTTCATTTCTATGGCAACAACCAAATTCAGCCATACGAATTGGGAGTTCCTTATAACTCTTTAGTCCTTGACGAAATATTTGAACATGGCAGGGACAATTCATAGGCTTTATTGCCAAAACCCTTTCTTCAGATTCAGAAATAAACATATGATCTCTAAATTTTTCCCAGTGACCTGAGTCTTTCCATAAGGAACTATCAACTAATTGAGGAGTATTAACTTCCTGATAGCCTGCAGAATTTAATTTAACTCTCATATATTCCATAATAGTTCTATATAAAACCCATCCTTTGGGATGCCAAAAAACTGACCCTGGGGCATGTTCCTGCATATGAAATAAATCTAATTCCTTTCCTAATTTTCTATGGTCTCTTTTTTCTGCCTCTTCCAACATATTTAGATAGTTTTTTAAATCCTTATCATTATACCAAGCTGTACCATAAATACGCTGCAACATCTCATTATTAGAATCACCTCTCCAATATGCTCCAGCAAGTTTAGTTAGCTTAAAGGCTCCAATAAGTTTTAGGTTTGGCAGATGAGGGCCATGACATAAGTCTATAAATTCAGATTCTCCTTGTTGATAGATTTGAAATTTTTCATCTTGATCAGATCTATTGATGATATCAATTTTATATGTTTCATTTCTATTCTGAAATAATTTAATTGACTCTTTTTTTGTTTTTAATAACTTTTTAATTTCTAATCCACTAGAAATTATTTTACGCATCTCTTCTTCAAGAGCTGGAAAATCTTCAATAGATATTTTTTTTTCAAATAAAATGTCATAATAAAATCCGTTTTCTATGGTTGGGCCTATGGCCAGCTTTGCTCTTGGANATAAGTTCTTAACTGCCCTAGCCAGTACCTGAGCAGTTAATGTATGCCTCATTATTTCGATTCCTTCTTCACTTTTTATANTTATGATGGAGACTGTTGCGTCTGAATTAATAGGATCCGATAAATCTTTTTGCGTTCCATTAATTACTATTGCTACCGCAGCTTTACTTAAAGACTTTGAGATNCTNNNNGCTATTTCTATTCCGGTAATACCTTTTTTATAATTTTGAACNTTACCATCNGGAAAAGTAATCTTAATTTCATTTTCAATATTCATATTATAGAGTTTCGTTTCTCATCGTTCTAATTAAGTTATAAAATAATTTGTGTCAATAATTAAGATAATTGTTCATTCCAATCAGATAAAAAGCTTATTATTTTTCTCATTAAATTACTTTTGTTGCCGTCAAACTTAATAACCTGAACATCTTTTCCTCTTGGAGAACATAGATCTGGATTAGAAAATTTAGTAAAAAAAACTATTGTTTTACATCCGCTCAAACCAAAGAGATGCATTGGCCCTGTATCATTACCAATGGCGACCTCTGATTGCCCTGCCAAAGCAGCTAACTCTAGGATATCAAGTTTTTCACAAAGGTTAATAATACTATTACATTGATTTTGGATACTTTTACAGATTTTTTTTTCTTCTTTAGTCCCAACCAAAACTGTTAGTATTTTATTCTTTTCTAACACTTTTGATATTTCCATAAATATCTCAGATGGAATCCTTTTATATTTCCTCTTCGCTGAGCCACCTGGAGCTAAAACTACAAATGGCTTTCCAATGTCATCATTCTTAATCTTGCTTTGAAAAAGCCAATCAACTTTTAGATCAAAACTTTTATTTATCTTAGAGAATGTTAACTGATCCTTTTGCCTCTCTAAAGTGTGCATTTGATTTCTATTTTGATTTGAGTGATAATCTGAACAACCCTCGGCTATTCCTGACCATTTAGTTTTGGTGTTTTTAAAAATTGAATGATAGCTCGAGCTTCTTTTAGAAGTTTGAAAATCATATATAATGTCGAACATAGATTCTTTTATTCTTGATTTAATTTGAACTCTGTCAAAAAAATAAAAAGTGGACCTTTTAATCTTTATAATATCTTTGAACCATCCGCTTTTATTGGCGATCAAGTCATAAGGTCCTTCTGTTAATAATGTTATATCATCTTTATCATGAAATTTTCTTACAGAATTAATTGCGTGTAATGACAATATAAAATCACCTAAACCACCAAACTTAATGATCAATATGTTTTTCTTCATAGACTTCTTTATAAACCTCAAGTGTTCTTTTCAACATCATATTTAAACCAAATTCTTCAATAATTCTTTTTCTTGCATCTCTACCCATTTTATCTTTTTCATTTTGTGATTTTTTTATGACTTTAATAATTGTATCTGCGAGCAATAGAGGAGCACTTTTCTCAATAAGCCAACCTGTTTGATTATGTTTTATTATATCTTTTGAACCACCAAGATTTGTTGCAATTATTGGTTTAGACATTGACGATGCTTCTGCAGTAATTCTCCCAAATGCTTCTTCTTCAACTGAAGTAGATAGAACAACATCAGATAAGGAATATATAGAAGCCATATCACTTCTAGTTCCTAAAAAAAATATATTTTTTGATAGATTGCTGTCGATAGTTTTTTTTTTTAAATATCTGAGGTATTTAGTTCTATTTTGCTCTGAGCCAACAAATAACATAACAAATTCAATATCAGGGTATTTCTCACAGATAATTTTTGCTGCATCAATTGCAACATTATGCCCTTTCCATTGTGTAAGTCTCCCGGGTAAAAGTATTATGTGTTTATCTTCCTTAATACCTGTGTCTTTAAGAAATTTCTCTTTCCTAATCTGGGTTACTTTTTTTAAATTAAAATAATCAGTATCAATCCCCCGATTAATAGTTCTAAGCCTTTTTCTTGAATCAGGAAAATGATGAAGAATATGCTTTCTTATAAAATTTGATATGGCAATTACTCTATCACCTTCCACCATTAAACTATTATACCTTTTTTTTAGTGGGTTATTATTCCCATTATATGTTCCATGATAAGTTGTAACTAATGGGATTTTATTCTTTATTAAAGAGTTTAAACAAAATGCCGGCCATCGACTTCTTACATGTACAACGCTTGGGTTAACTTCACTCAGTATTCGTTTAAACTTTTTACGAGAGCTAAAATAACTATAAATGTTCTTTTTTTGAATTGGAAGTTTATAATGTAATACTCCTTTATATTCAAACCTTTCAGCCATAGTTCCACCTGATGAAACTATCACTGACTTATAACCTCTCTCTGAAATATATTTTGCGACATCAAGTGTCCCTCTCTCAACTCCCCCACCAGAATGGTCTAAAGCAGGTAGTATTTGCATAATAGTTTTCATATCAAATAAATTTCTTAAACTTAAATTTTTATATTATTATCAATATTAAAAATATCCTTTAGCCCTTCTTTATAATCTCTAAAATCTGGATTCCAATCAAGTAGTTCTTTAACCTTCTTATTAGAAACTTTTTTATTTTCTTTATAAAAACTTTTAGTCATTTCGCTAATAGTAATATCATTGTAATTGATTTGGCTGGGTTTTTTTAACTTCATTTTCTTGCATGCGTATAGTATTAATTCTTCTGATGAACAAGGCCTATCATCAGAAACATTATATATTTCTCCTGGAGTTATTTTCTTTATACTTTTCATTATACATTTTGCAATATCTTTAACATAGACTCTTGAAAAAACATGCCCTCTTTTTTTAATGATTAATGCTTTTTCTTCCTTGATTTTTTCTAAAATTGACTTCTTTGGTCCATAAATTCCCGGTAATCTAAATATATGAACAGGTAAAGCATTTTTTTTGAAAAAACTTAAATACTGTTCTTCTGCTTTAATCCTATTCCTGCTACGAGTATTATTAGTTCTTAATTCGGAATTTTCATCTACCCATTTTCCAGAATGATTTCCGTAGACCCCCGTAGAAGAAAAATAGCCCAACCATTTTAACGATTTTAGCTCAATTAAATCTTTGCCAATATTATTAATGAACCTATCTCCTTTTTCGTCAGGTGGAACAGAGACTAAAATATGTGTAACTCCTTGAAGGATATCCTTCTTATCATCTAAAAAGCTCTTATAATCATATCTTTGCACATGATTAAAATATTTATACCTTAACTTAGGAGGCAATGATTTATGAATTCCAATAATTTTACAATTTTTTGATAATAGAGGAATTATAAACTCTGAACAATAACCTGCACCAACAAAAATGAATTTCATACTTTAACTATTAATAATTTTATCTCTAAGCCAATCATAAGCNGGGTGTTTAGTTAATTCTTTNTGCCAAATAAGTTTAGTGTTTCTTTTTTCTANTTCTAGCGGAAGTTCGNCAATTTTAAAATTATGGGTTTTNGCTATTCTTTGGGCTGTCTTTGAAGGTAATGTTAANACAAGGCTNGAGTTTTTCANTACAAATGGAGAAAGTGTAATNAANTCTATCCTTACNGAAATTGTNCTTTCAAGGTTTAGTTGGTTTAATGCTCTATCAATAGGAGCTATCGGAGCTTCCATTGGAGCAACCCTTAAATGTTTTGTTGATAAATATTGATCCATTGATAGCTTTTCTTCACTAGCCAAAAAGTGATTGTCTTTCATTAAACAAACAAATTCTTCCTGAAATAAAACTTCAACTCCAAACCTTGTTGGTATCCAATCAAACTTTCCTACTGCAAAATCTATTTCATTAACATCAAGCAGTCTTATTGCTTCTTCTCCTTGATTGGATCTAACACACAAACTTGTATTAGGAGAATTCTTCTCTAAGTATGTTGCAAGATTTGGAAGAATTAATGGAGCTATATCGTCAGATATTGCTAATTTAAATTGTTTCCTCGAAACTTTTGGATCATAGTTTAATTCTGACAATGAAGTTTCAATGTTAGATAAGGCGATTTGTATCGGAACTGATAATTCTATTGCTCTAGGAGTAGGACGCATTCCTTTAGGGCCCCTTATAAATAATTCATCTTTTACTAAATACCTTAATCTATTTAGTGCATTACTCATCGCCGGTTGAGTTATTCCTACTCTTTTACTTGCCTTAGTAACATTTTTTTCCTCGAACAAAGTTCGAAAAACAACAAGAAGATTTAGGTCAAAATTATTGATATTCATATAAATGATGNTTTTATTATGTTTATTAAATAGCAAATTAAATTNATAATTGATATAATTCTTTNNAATTTGTTNTTTATATCTNTAATGANAAAANATATCTAANTANATGAANNTTGCTTTATTGATNTATTGCCTTATTCAAGGAGCCACAGAGTTCTTACCAATAAGCTCGCAAGGTCACCTAATTTTTTTTAATCATCACTTTCCAATTGCCACCGAAAATTTATCAATCAGAGACCTAAATATTATTGCTCATTCTGGATCACTTTTGGCAGTAATTATTTATTATCATAAAGAAGTTCTCAGATTAGCTTTAAGTATTCCTAATTTTTTTAGAAGTGATCTTGATAGTTATGTNAATTTATTAAAAAATCTAATGATTTCANGTATACCGATATATTTTTGTGGTTATTTTATTAGTTATTTTATTAATGACGCTTTTTTTGAGTCATTANTTCTNATAGGTTGGNCAACAGTGATTTTTGGTATCATACTTTTTATAGTAGATAAAAATTGTCTTAGAATTAAAAATATTGAAAGTTTACCAAATATATCAGCATTTTACATAGGGTTGGTCCAATGTTTAGCAATTATCCCTGGAGTAAGCAGGTCTGGTTCTGTTCTCACAATAATGAGATTGTTTGGATATACTAGGTTAGAAAGTGCTAATTATTCAAATTTACTCAGCATACCTGTAATTCTTGGAGCCCTAACGTATCTTATTATATCAAAGGAAACTGGTAATGGTTATGTAGAGAATATTTTCAATTTAAAAACTACAATGATTTTCTTTACAAGTTTTATCTTCTCATATTTTTTTATTCATTTCATGATTACTTGGGTCAAAAAATCTTCTTTTGCAATTTTCATGTATTACAGGATAATTATAGGAATCCTTATTCTTATATTCACTTACTTCGATCTATTTAATATAAGTTGAAATAACTATCTCTAAAGATTTTGGAAAGTTGATTTTTTTTTTTAAATTCTCAAAACCTTTTTGTGAAATATTATCATTCTTCAACAAAGTCACTTGGTCTGATGTTAAAATAGGTTTAGGTAGCTTTTCCATGAAAAAGGCCATGAACTTAGCTATGAATAAAGGAACAGGTAACAAAATTCTTTTTTTTTTCTTAGTGCTTAAAATAAGCTGCATTATTTTTTTAAAAGAAATAATATTAGGTCCTGCAAGATCATATGTTTTTGCTTTTTCAAAACTAGTTTTAATTATAAATTCAACCAAATCTNCTACATATATTGGTTGAAACCTAACTCCTTCAGTAAACTTTAATTTAGAAGAAAGTTTTGCAGTAAAGTCAATTTTAGGTGTGCCAATGATTGGCATTACAGGAGAAAAATTAGATAATTTAGAAAATAGATTTATAAAACTATCCTCATCTCCAAAAACAACGCTAGGTCTATAAACCAAAGAATCAGGGAACTCGATACGAATATTTTTCTCTCCTTCTAATTTTGATAAAGCATATTTAGAAAAAGAATTTTTATCTATACCAAGAGAAGATAAATGTAAAAAATTTTTGACACCTACTTTTTTGGATACTTTTGCTATAGTTTTTGGAATATGAGAATGTAGGTTTTCAAATTTTTGATTCTTTTTTTCATATAAAATTCCAATTAAATTTATAACTATATCTGATCCCTTGATCAAAGCCTTTAAATGATTTTCATCAAAACTATTTGATATTTTAACTTTGACCTGACCTAAACCACCTAAAAATTTTAATTCCTTGTTATTTCCAGATTTTCTAGTTACAATTTCTATTGAACAATTATATTTAGAAAGCCTGCTNACCAAATGCTTTCCTATGAAACCAGAGCCTCCAAAAACTNTTATTTTTTTTCCNTCAAATTGAATNCTCATAAAAAATCTGNTTAATTAATAATTAAAAATATAATTAGTATATAAACATATTTAATATAAATGAAATCTTTAAAACTCAATAATAAACAATTTTTTACATATAAAAATGATTTGCCCGATAGTCTAGTACTTGGCAAAGAGATTGGAATAGACACTGAAACTACGGGATTGTCACTTGTAAGAGATAGATTATGCCTGATTCAAATTTCGTCAGGCGATGATAATTGTCATTTAGTTAAATTTGATGTTGATTTTTTNNNAAAAANAANTCCCCCAAAAAACCTNNTTAAATTATTAAGTGATANAGANGTTTCAAAAATATTTCATTTTGCTAGGTTTGACCTAGCTATAATTAAAAAATTTTTAGATGTAAGTTGTGAAAATATATTTTGCACTAAAATAGCTTCAAAACTTGTAAGAACTTATACTGATAAGCATGGATTAAAAGATCTCTGTAAAGAACTACTTGGAATTGATCTTAATAAATCACAACAATCTTCAGACTGGTCAAGCGAGAGTTTGAGTAATAATCAAATTAGCTACGCTGCATCTGATGTTATATATCTTAANAAACTCAAAGAGAAGCTTGTTGAGATGCTTAAAAGAGAANAAAGATTAGATCTCGCAAATAAAGTTTTTACATTTCTTAATACTAGAGTAGATTTAGATATTTTAGGTTGGGATGGGCAAGATATTTTTTCACATTCATAAATTACTATGGAAATAAAAACTGGAAAATCAGTAATTGATATTGAAATCAAGGCATTGGGATTATTAAAGAATAGTATTTCTAAATCTTTTCGTGATGCTGTTTTAACACTTCATCAAACAAAGGGTAAAATTGTCCTTTCTGGAATAGGAAAAAGCGGTCATATAGCAAAAAAAATTTCATCAACACTTTCTTCAATTGGTTCTCCTTCGTTCTTTATTCACCCTGCTGAAGCAAATCATGGTGATCTTGGAATGATATCTAAGAATGAGTCAGTTGTATTAATCTCTAACTCAGGCGAAACTATAGAGCTATTTAATATAATACTGCATTGTCAAAAATTAAAAACACCCATAATTGCTATAACTGCTGAGAGATCNAGTACTTTATCTAAAAATTCAAGCATATTATTAGAAATTCCAAAAAACGTTGAGGCATGTCCTTTAAAACTTGCGCCAACAAGTTCAACAACTATGTCGCTAGTCTTAGGAGATGCAATAGCAATGGCACTTTTAGAAAAAAATAAATTTACAAAAAAAAGATTTTCCGAATTACACCCTGGAGGAAAACTTGGAAAAATGTTGTTAAAAGTTAAAGATATAATGAAAAAAGAAGAATTCATTCCGTTGATATTGGAAACAAAAAGAATGGGTGATGCAATTATTGAGATTAGCTCAAAAGGATTTGGGTGTGTTGGTGTTATATCATCAAGAGATAAAAGGCTCATAGGAATGATCACAGATGGTGATCTTAGAAGAAATATGAATCTTGATCTTTTAAATAAAAAAATCACACAAGTTATGANTAAAAATCCAAAAACTCTAAATCAAAACACTTTAATACAAGATGCACTTGTAATTATGAACAACGAATCAATAACTAACTTCTTTATCACTGAAAAAAATAAGCCCATAGGAATTCTTCATGTNCATGATATTCTTAGACAATAACATTCAAAAAAAAAACAATGAGTTACGATTATAGTTTTTGTATCAATTTTTTAAAAAAAATCTTTTTTTTTGGTGCCTTTNCCTTAATAGTTCTAACTTTTTTAACTAAATCAATTCAAAAGTTCACAAATCTAAATAATGAATATCAATTTGAATCTAATAAAAGTGACCAAATAATTATTGAACCAAAATTCTTAGGGCTTAACAAAAATAAAAAACCTTTCCTTGTCAAGGCCAGTA